>JANQMV010000021.1 GCA_028279865.1 Candidatus Altimarinota bacterium
AAGCCGCAAGTAAAAAAATCCCCCTTAGCAAGGGGGATAGGCTCGCAGAGACAGGGGGTTTGAGACCGCAAGATTTGACTGATAATTCATCAACCTCAAGCCAATCTTCCTTCTCTGAAGCTACGGTGGACAAGGCGGATATTAGTCAGGAGACTAATAAGTCAAACATTAAGGTTCAAGTCAGAGACATTGAACCAGCGTCTTTGGCGACTAAAAAAAGTAATAAACTGGATCAGTGGATTTTGTCGGCTTTGAATGAGCTTGTGCAAAATGTTACGGAAGAGATGGAGAAGTATGATCTTCAAAAAGCGGCTAGTCCGATTTTTAAGTTTATTGATAATCTGACGAATTGGTACATCAGGCGTTCGCGTCGTCGTTTCTGGAAGTCGGAGAATGATACGGACAAAGATGAGGCTTATGCGACTTTGTATGAAGTTTTGGTGAAGACTTCGCAGGTGATTGCGCCGTTTATGCCGTTTGTGGCGGAGGAGATTTATCAGAATCTAGCTATGAGCCATGAGTCGCAAGCTGCGAGCGAAGAAGTCTCCCTTGAAAAGGGGAATAGCGTCCCGCTGCGGCAGGAAGCAGGGGGTTTTGCGGACGATGAAGGACAGACTGGCAAAGATTTCTCCACTGCGCCTGCTACAGCTGACGCTTTGCAGGACTACGGTCGAAATGACGCTATTAAAGTTGACTCCGTCCATCTGAGTGATTGGCCGGAGGTTGATGAAAATTTGTTGAATGCGGATTTGAATGCGGAGATGGGGGCGATTCAGCAGATTGTGAAACTTGGTTTGGCGGCACGTGCGAAGGCGAAAATAAAAGTACGCCAGCCTTTGCCAAAGATTCAACTGGCGCTTTCGGAGAAATATAATTTGCAAAACTTGGAATCAGAGTTTGATGTAGTGAAAGAGGAATTGAATATTAAAGAGATTGAAGTGATTGAAAATGCGGAGGAAATTGCGCAGGTGATGGCGAGTCCGAATGCGCGTTTGCTTGGCCCGAAGTATGGTAAAGAAGTGCAAAATATTATCCGTGAGGCGAAGAGTGGTAATTTTGAGAAACTGGAGAATGGTAATTATAAAATTCTGGACTTTGAAGTTTTATCGGAGGAGATCGAGATTGTGTATCAAGGGAAGGAAGGTTTTAATGTTGAAGCGGATCAGGGAGTTGTGGTGGCTTTGGATACCCAGATTACCGAGGAGCTTAAGCAGGAGGGGATTGCGCGTGAGCTGGTGCGTTATATTCAGGATATGCGTAAGGAGGCTGACTTTAATGTAGATGCGAGAATTGAGCTTTTTGTACAAACTGAAAGTGAAATTCTGAAAAATGTTTTGACAAACTTCCAAAATTACATTAGAAAAGAGACCTTAACTCAAGAGCTTAAACTTGAAAAAGGTGCGAGTGCTGATTTGGAAAAAGATTTTGAGCTTGAAGGGGAGAGTGTTGTTGTGGGGGTTAAGATCGTTTATTAGTCAGTAAAAATCATAAAAGTCATAAAAAAACAAGAAAGTCCAACGGGTTCACCTGGAAGGTGCATTGAATTGTCAGGTGAAGAACAAGTCAAAATAGCTTTTTTGGAGCTGAATTATACGGAAATTAAAAAATTTAAGAGGGTCTTGGAGTTGCTAAAGCAAACTGCGGATGACCTTCCTCTTGCTTTGGAAAAAAGAGCTTCTTTGGAAAAATTAGCGAGGGTTCTTTATTCAAGAATTCAACGTAATGCAGCGATATTCTCAGAGTCTTTAGAGATGCTTAGAGGATGTCATCTTGATGCAGATGGTGATGTTTGTCCAAAGCGTGGATTTAAATGGAATTAGCTGTTCAGCGGGAACTGCCTTGCAGGCGGTTCCTTTCGTTTTGGTTGTTTACAAAATGACACTAAGCCCAATTCTTGCACATATCAAAAAGAGACAAGACCCCACAAAGAATATTCAGGCTATATTGAAGTGTCCGAAAAAATCGTACAACTGAAATAAATATAAGAAACTGTTTAATTCTTCAAAAAGTATTATGACTAAAAAAGATAACTCAATTGTACTCTTTCACGATAAGAAGGTTCGTCGTCATTGGGATGAAGAAAAAGAACTTTGGTATTTTTCGGTTGTCGACGTAATTGAAGTTTTAACAGAAAGTCCACGACCAAGAAAATATTGGAATGCTTTAAAAACAAAGCTGGTAAAAGAAGGGAGTCAGTTGTCCCAAAAAGTGGGACAACTGAAATTAAAATCATCTGACGGTAAAAAGTACCTTACTGATGTCGCTGATACAGAAACACTTTTAAGACTCATTCAATCTATACCATCTCCCAAAGCCGAACCATTCAAACTTTGGCTTGCCAAGGTTGGCTACGAACGCATTGAGGAAATTGAAAACCCCGAACTTGCGCAAGAACGCATGAAAGCGATTTATGAACAAAAGGGATATTCCAAAAATTGGATTGATAAACGCTTGCGTGGTATTGCTGTTCGCCAAGATTTGACTGGTGAGTGGCAAGTACGAGGGGCAAATAAAAATTTGGAATATGCCATTTTAACCAATGAAATCATGCAAGGCACTTTTGGTATGAAAGTGGATGATTACAAAAAATTTAAGAATTTGAAACGAGAAAATCTGCGAGATCACATGACTGACTTGGAATTGATTTTAACCATGCTCGGAGAAGCGACAACTACCAAAATTACCAAAGGTCGCAATTCACAAGGATTTTTTGAGCTCCAAAAAGATGCGAAAGATGGCGGAAAAGTTGCTGGTAAAGCCCGAAAAGACATTGAGCTGGAATCAGGAGAAAGTGTTGTGTCTAACGAAAACTATCTGGAAATACCGAAAAATCAACAAAAACTTGATGAAGCAAAGCAATAAGGCAGAGTAGTTTATTTTGTAAAACATTTTTGCACGTTGTGCAATCTTTTTATGTACATTTTTTACTTGCATTTGTATGTGAGTGAGCATAAATTATGTACATAATTTATATTTTAACTCCGTTTTTTATGAAAAAAGCACAAATTCTGGAACAATGTAGCGCAAATAATGTACGTTTTGTGAATATGCAGTTCTGTGATTTATTTGGATTTGTGAAAAGTGTGACCATTCCAATCTCCAAACTGGAAGATGCTATCGAAGACAATGTTTGGTTTGACGGATCATCAATTGAAGGATTTACCCGTATCTACGAAAGCGACATGTACCTCAAACCTGATTTGAGTACATTTTCACTCGTACCTTGGGAAGGAGATGAAGATCACCGCGTAGCCAGAATTATTTGTGATATTTATATGCCGGACGGGACACCTTTTGAAGGAGATCCTCGCTATATTTTACGCAAGCAGGTGGAAAGAGCAAAAAAAATGGGGTATACCTATTACGTTGGACCGGAGTTAGAATTCTTTTTGTTTGAAACAGATGAATACGGGAAACCATTACTAGAACCACATGATCAAGCGGGCTATTTTGATTACGCCATGGATCGCGCCGGTAGTATTCGCCAAGCGATGAGCGATGTGGTGAGCGTGATGGGCGTGGATGTGGAGACAATTCACCATGAAGTTGCAGCAGGTCAGCATGAAATTGACTTTAAGTACAATGATGCAATTACTCAGGCTGATGCTGTTGTTACAGTGAAGACAGCTTTAAAAGCTGTTGCTCGAGAATATGGATTACATGCAACTTTTATGCCAAAACCGATCGCAGGAATTAATGGTTCGGGAATGCACGTGCATCAGAGTCTTTTTAAAGGCAGTGAAAATATTTTCTTTGATAAAGACGGGAAATACCATATTTCAGAACTTGCTCAAAGCTTCATTGCCGGACAGTTAAAACATGTTGATTCTATTACTGCTGTTTTGAATCCGATTGTTAATTCATATAAAAGATTGGTTCCTGGTTATGAAGCACCTGTGTATGTCGCTTGGGGGCAAACGAATCGTTCTGCTTTAATAAGAGTACCACGATATACCAAAGGTAAAGAAAAAGCAGTAAGGTGTGAATTACGATCTCCGGATGCTTCAACAAATCCTTATTTGGCATTTGCAGTTATGTTAGCAGCAGGACTGGATGGACTAGAAGGGAAAATGACTCCTCCGAACCCGGTTGAAGAAAATATTTATGAATTTACAGATAAAAAAGCAAAACGTATGCGAATACGAACTTTACCGGGTTCTTTGAATACTTCTATTAAGAAATTTGAAAAAAGCGCTTTAGCGAAAGAAGCATTTGGAGAGCACGCTTTTGAAAAGTTTATTGAGGCTAAAAAGTCTAAAGTTGCTGAATATCGTTTACATGTTTCTCCATGGGAAATAGATGAATATATGGAGCTGTTTTAGTTGGTAGTGAGTAGTAAGTAATAAATGGTAGGGTTTTTTAAGAAGGCGACGTCATCTGACGTCGCCTTCTTATTATAATTAAAAAATATTCATTACCTTTTGCAATACTAAAAGGGTTGCTTTCTATTTTAAAGCCTGATAAAATGATCTGAAAAATATTTAGCGGGAGTGTTCTAATCGGTGTAGGATACCAGGATTCAACCCTGGAGGCATGGGTTCGACTCCCATCTCCCGCTCCAAAAAATATCGTTTCACTCAAATTTTCTAAGAATTAAAAATCAAAGAGAAGGATAGGAATTAAGGTTCCGGATGGAAATACTTTTATAGGCTCGGTATGAGAATTATAAAAAAACAAAAAACAAAAATAAAATTTAACAAAAACAAAAATGGCACAAAGAACGAACAAGCAACGTCGCGGTACCGGTTATAAATTCTCCGGAAGCAAGACCGGCAAAAAGGGACTCGGAGAAAAGAGAAAAACTTGGCAGTATAAAAAGGTACGCAGTCTTTCTACAGAAAAGGCCTTAGAAGAAGGTATTATCCAGCCGATTGAAAATCCAAATGGTAAAGTTTATCACTGGTTTCGACATGGAGAAAAAAAATGCTGGGATACAAAAAGAAAATTTGATCCGGAAGGATATGATCGCTGGGGAACTCGTCATCCGAAAGCTTACAAATTTATCAAAATGCTCAAAAGTGCAGCAACAAAATTTGAATTAGCTGCTTACCAGCCTACAGGACAACTTGTTTAATAAATATAAAAATAAAACAAATATTATGGAAAATTATTCACCAAACATTGACGGAAACTTAGACGCAACAGAAAGTGCTCCTGAAGCTCTGGGTTTGATTGAACAAATCAAAGAAACAATTTCCGGTATTTCAAACTACTTCAAACTCAAGATTAAAAAAGTCTTGAACACTCTTTTTGATTGGAAAAAATCTCTTGCGGATTTTCAGATTGAGTTGATTAAGTTTGGTGAAAATATTCGTACAGTGGTTGCGTATAAAAATGGTGTTGATTATCCTCTGGTCAATAATTTTTTGACAAAAATTTTTCGTACAGAAGGAGTTAGTCTTTAATTTCAAAATTTGTGGGTAAAATAGATCATAAAATCATAGAGCTATTGAGTGCAGTGGCTCCTTTGTCTCAGGACGAAGAGGAAAAAATCAGTTGATATGTAGTGACTGTTCCGGAGGAAGAGAAAAAGAAAATCCTTTTGGCGGTGTTTAAGCGCTATGAGGCTTTTAAAAATAACTCCAAAAAATTAACAAACGGTCTCCAAAAAGTTTCTAATGACTTAGATGAGAAATTAGAAAAACGCGAGGCGGATAAGGTTTTACTTGAAATATAACTAATTTAATATGGAAGTACCAGATATTGTAAATGTTGAAGAAAGATTAGGTTCGCAAGATAAACTTGTTTTGGATGAAGCTGCGTTTACTCAAGAAATTTTAGAAATTAGCGTGGAAAGCAATCATAAGGAAATAGATGAAGCAATTAATCAGTTGGTTTCTAGAATTAATCAGCAGTTGGAAGGTTTGGATTCGGAAGACCCTTTGACTCAAAAAATTCAGGAAAGATTACAAAATATTTTAAATCAATACATAAGTGATGAAAATATGGAAGTTACCGACTTGCTAGACGCTTTTAAGGGTTTTGAGAATTCAGAAGAGATTTGCGATCTTCTGGAAAGATCACAAAAAAATATGACGGCGAAAGCTGTGGCAGGGGTAGCGAACTGGCTTAAGGGAATGATTGCTAATACACGATTTTCTTATCATACTTCCGGTGCATCGCGAGTAGACAAAATATTAAACTAATTTTTTTATTTGCTTTTTTGGAATAGTTGTATAAACTGAACACACTCCAGAGGTAAATGCGTTATCGCGGGGTGGAGCAGTGGCAGCTCGTCGGGCTCATAACCCGAAGGTCGTAGGTTCAATTCCTACCCCCGCAACCAAGAAGGCTTATCAGACAGTCAGCATTGGCTGTTTTTTTTGTTGTACGCCTTTTTTATTCACTTTCCACCATCCTCACATCTATCCCTTTCTCCACAACGTTTTCGAAGCGGTTGTTGTTGTCCATGAAGAATTTTTCGTATTCTGTGTTTGGTACTAATACGAAAGAATATGGTTCTGCTCCTTCTACTTTTTTGAGTGTGATGTTTTTTTCTGGGTACAAATATGGGATGTCACAGTAGACGGCGTTTATGTCTGAGATACAATGTGTGCTTATAGATGCGGCTGTATATGGGTCAATGCCTTCCAGTATTTTAATATTATTTTCCAATGAAAGAGTGGTAAGAGCGTTGTAGTATACAAAGTTATCGTCTCTAAAATAGCCATTTCCTAAAAGGGCAAATGATTCGGCGTCGATACCTAATTCTGAGGCGTTTTGGTAGTTTTCTATTCTGCTGCTGGCTCCGTCGTAGGCGTTTATGTATAATCTTCCGTAATTATCAATGCAGTAGTCTTCGGGGGCGTTGGGGTTGCCGACGGTGGCTTCTCCGAAGCAGATTTTTTCGGTTTCGGCTACTGGTTCAATTTCTGTTTCGATGATTTCTTCTATTTCGGGGGCGATTTCGATGGGGGTTCTTTCTTCTATTTCAATTGTGTTGTTTTCTGTTTCTGTAAATTTCGTTATTTCTGTTAATTCTTGTCCGTCCTCTTCGAAGTAGGTGAGGCTGCGGTTTTGGAGGTAGATGGCGATTGTAATTGTTAGGGTTATTAAGAGAGTGGTGACTAGAATTGTTTTTTTCATAATCAAAAAAGTTAATTTAAGAAGTTGTAGATGTTTAATATTTCGCTGACAAAAAGTATGTCATTCCAGAATTTTCCGTGCAGGTTTATTCTAATCACAATTAAAAAACATATAAAAAAGATTAGAAAAAATATCTGGAATCCCTCGGAGGAATAATTTATCACAGACCTAAAGAAGC
>JANQMV010000034.1 GCA_028279865.1 Candidatus Altimarinota bacterium
GTTGGTGCCACAATTTGACTATCTGATAAGGCAACACTTCCCGTAGCTGAACTTAAAGTTGCAGAAGTTGCACCCGAACTTGTCCAAGTTAAAGTCGAACCACTACCCAAGTTAATCGTATTCGGAGCAGCGCTGATCGTACAAGTTGGTGCAGGATTACAATCAGAATAAGCATAACCGGAGGGTCCGATAGAAACATTTTCCTCTCGAATCAAAGCACCTGTACTGGTTAAATATCTTACGTAAGCCACTGCACTTGTTGAAAAGCTTCCACTATCTTGACCTGGCTTTGGTTCTGTGCGAATGCCTAACCAAACGCAATCTCCATTAAAAGGATCAACATCACAGTTCTTTGTAGTTACATTCAAAAAAGCGTTACAGTCAGAACCTAGCCAATTGATGTTACTTCCACTTTTTACACCACTACCGGAAATTCCATCTCCATTCGGATCAAAAACAGCCTCTACTCAATCAAAAGCAACATATTCATAATCATCATCAATATCACTGGTATCAACATTGGCATAACAAACATCAACAGAATCAGTCACTGCATCAGGTCCAATACCCCAGTAGGTGTACAAAGGTCAGCAATTGGCAGCCTTCGCTTGCTGAGATTGAAAAATTACAATCGTAAATAGTGTAAAAAAACTATAAGTCAAAATTTTGAATAAATTTTTGTGTCCACTGTTCAACATTTTTTGATTTTTAAAAATTAAATTAAGATTTTTTAATTACATTGCCGTTCCGCTATTGACTGTAATGATCGCACCTGAATCTTGTGCCTCTTGTTTTCCTTCTATAATATCAATTTCTCTTTCTTTTTCTTGAATTTCTTCTAAAGGAGCGTCGTTAACTTGCAAATCTACTAGCTCCTGATTAGCCTGATCAAGGTCATTTTGTAAATCTTCTGGTGTAACAATTTCAATATTATCCGGTAGAGGTAAATTTTCCAAACCGGACTCAGTTACAGTGACAACTCCAACATCTAAAGAATTCGTTGTCGTCTCTGTCCTCTGTTCAATTAAATCTTCAACCTCCGTTTCTGTTCTAACCTCTTGTAGTGTTCCTGCCCTATATTCTGTCATTGTTAATCTGTCTGTTTCTTGTCGTTCTCCTGTTTGAGAATTTGTCTGTGTTTCAAAATAAGTTCTACTTCAAATTATTGGAGGAGAAGCCTTAAGACCAATATTAATTGTGATACTGCTTACATTCACACCGACTTGGTTTATAGTACTTTCTTGGTCAGAAATAATGGCAACTCGCCGGTTCTGGCTTTCAATTCTTTGCAAAACAAACATCGGATTACGGCATTCTTGTAAATATCCTGTAATTAATCGATAATTTGAACCGTCAGAACCACTTACGATTTTTTCTTTTGGATGCATGATCCTGGCATTTTGTATTTGTGAAAAGATTACCGGTTCCCCGTTTGGTCCCATAATATATCCCAAACCTCCGGAAACTTTTTTATAATCTTGATCATTTCTTTCTGCAACATTTTGTAAAGCAGATCCCGCATTGAGAAATTCTGCATCATTTATACCAAAATTTTCAGCCAGTGTTTTCTGCCATTTATCTGCATGTTTGATAGCATAGTTACGTTTTGTTTCAATAATTCCGGAATAGTCTTTTTTCTCCCAATTCTGTCCATAATTTTTAATCGCATCATATCTCATTCTTGCCTTCACTAAAGCAGAAAAAATCACTTCTGATTGAATACTTTCATCCACACTTTCACCTAAGCTTGCTTGCACAATATTATAAAAAGATTCAGCTGTTATTTCCGCTGTTTTTTCGTCATAGTCTTGTTGGGACAGCTGATTTACCCTCTCTGTAAATTCAGCATCTTCAGCTCAAAATTCCAAACGAAAATATTGTTCTACACTTAAGTAATTTTGATAAATTTTTTCGCTGGTATCTTCTTGCATTTTCTGTACAAACATACTTTCCAAAGCATCTGTTGTCCGGTTAATTTTTTCAATTGTGCGCTGCCTTTCTAAACTTTTTTCGAAAGACGCTGTTTTCTCAAAACTTGCATTAACCTTGTTCTTTAATTCAAAAGTACCACCTGCTCAAACCCTCCCCGAACTCATTAATTCTGCAGAACCGAACACAGCAGCTTCACGTTCTCCAAAATGTATATTAATTTCGGTATGACCATCAGAAAGGGTTTTGTTCAAAATCAAAGGTTTTAATTTGGCACCTTCTTGTAATCTAAATGTTCCGTCTGGGTTAATCGTAATACTCTCCCTCAGAACTGGATCAACATAAACATTTAATTCGACATATTTAGCCTGATTAGCTCTGATTTGCGGCAAATAATTCTCTATATAACCAGTGGGCAAGAGATTATATTCATTTTCTCCTCAGACTTTCAGCTCTTCCATTTCAATTTTCCTGATATGCCTGATTTGGCTTAAAGATTCTCCACTTTTGCTTAAAAAATTACGAAAATTTTCATGAGCCCTGCCTTCATGCGGGTAAACTTTTTTAGCAATCTCGGCACCGGTTGCAAAACCTAAAACCAAAGAAAGAATCCGGTCTACTCCGACAGACATAAAAGAAACACCAAACTTGGTTAAACTGCCCTGAAGAGCTTGCGAATACTTTAAACCACCCAAAAATAATTTTGCATCAGCACGATAATTTTCTACATTTACACCCTCACCATAAACTGATCTTATATAATTATCTGCCTCAGAATCAGAAATTTCTGCTACAGCAGTTTTTAAACCTTCAATAAAATAATTTTGATTTCTCTTCATTAAAATACTGATTCCCTCTAAATCTTCCCCAATCATCACACTTTTTTCCAATGTCCATTTATCAAATTCATACTCTACACCAGCCTTTACGATAGCCCGTTCCATGCTTAAAAGTTCACTCCAAGCATCCAAGGTACTGCTACTTACACCTGCAAAAACCGCTAAATTTTCAGTAATTTCATGTTTAACTTTAGCTGAAAGGGAGGTCGACAGCTCACCATTACGCAACTTTTCTCCTAATCCCAAACTCATGCTGGTTTCAGCAGTTAGTTGCCCTCTGGCATTTACACTCAAAGAAATATAGCCTTTTTCCGACAAATTGTTAATCACTCCTCCAATTCCGGCATCTGCACTGAGTTTTAAACCGGGCAGAGCATTAATACTGATTAAATTTTGTTTTGCATCAATTGTAAATTCAACTTTTTTCTCCGGAGATTTTTTCTGATATTTTGTGACTTTATAAACTTTTTTAGTTGTCGTTGTGTCTTGATAGGTTGTCACTGTCACAACTTCTCCCTGTCTTGCGGAATTTATTGTCGTTGTATCTTCGTATGTTTTAACTGTCACTATTTCACCTTCACGTTGATATTGAGTTGTTGTAATCTGCTGATTATCGACTATTGCTGTATGCGTACTTGTTTGTTCCCAGTCTCACCACGTTGTCTCTGTTTCTGTTCCAGCTAATTCAGAAGTCGTTTCGCTGCTAACCACGTTCCACTCTTCCCAGTTTTGCACTGTTTTACTACTCATGAAGCTTGTTATTGTTTCAGAGGAACTATCGATTAATTCCCGTGAATCCTGAGGGACAGCAGAGCTACCTCTTTCAAAGCCGCTAACCATTACACCAAAAGTAAGACTGCTTGTTTCCATATTCGTAAACAAGTTTTGCATTTCTGGGTTATTTTGTAAGCCTTGTATTGCTTTTGTAAAATTCTCCACAGCATCAATTGCTTCTTTATTTTCCACACTTGCCGTTCCTTCATTTTCAAAACCTGCGTATATTTTTCGTAATTCTGTTGCTAGATCTGTTCCTTCTTTATGCGATTTTTGCATGAGTTGATAGAGTCCTCTGCGGAATAAAATGTTGTCTAAAATCATTCCTTTTGCAACACTGTCGCCAAACAGCTTACTAAACCAACTCCGATTGTTTTGCTCTTCTTCCCAAGAAGGTTTTCCCATCTCTTTTACTTGATCAACCATTTGATCAAATTTACCCAAATCATCAATAATACTATCATTGACCAGTTTTGTAAGATCTGTATGTATTTTTCTTTCAAAGACCTCAAAAAAATCTGTCTCTGTACCATATGTGACATATTCATCACGTGAAAGTTCTTGTTCAATTTCCCACAAAGGAATCCCGAAAAATTTCACCTTTTCTTCTCTGGTTGCTCCCGTTATTTCTTTATTAAGGTCGCTGTTGGACAATCCTTTAATTTTCCATTCTAATTTTTTCTTTGGTAATAGAGATGAAATTCTTTTTTCAAACATCTCATGGGTAATTGCGTTAACCTTTTCGGAAGTAACAAAATAATCTTTGGTGGAAGCCCTGCCTTTTTCCCTATATGACAAAACTTTCAGAGATTTATCCAAAACTTCTTGTAAAGTTATCCTGATGTTTTCTCCTTGCAGATAAACTCTACCATCGTTATTTGCTCTTATATAATAATCTAAATCTTGCGTATCTAGCATATTTGCCAGATAAGCCACAGCATGAGACAGAATTAAATCTACACTTTGTTCTGTAACATCTTTTGGTTCTGGTTTTTCAATAGCATCATAAACACCTCTATCTAAATTGAAGTCTCTTCACTCTTGAAGGTAAAGTCTTTTAATCTTACCTTCCGGTTCGTACTTAACTTCAAAAAGATTCCCCTGAGCTTGGGCAATTATTTTACCTTTTTTAGAGACAATTTCACCATTGACCAATTTATCAAGCTCTGCTCTGTCTAATTCAATAGTTCCAACTGTGTCGCCTGCTGCAAAAAGTGATGCCTTAAACTTATCTCAGACAACTTCAACTTCCAGCGGTAAGTCTTTGGAAAAAATACCCGTAGAACGTACTAGAATTTTTTTGTTTTGCAAAGACGCATTAGGGACTTCAACAGCCGCTGAGTCCCAATCACCTTCAAAATCTTCTAAATAAGCTGCGTCAATTTCATCTTTAACTTTATCATCCGCAAGTTGTTCCAAAATATTGAGCATTGCAATGTAATCTTCATTTTGTAAGCCTTTTCCGGGTAGGGCCTTTTTTAAGCTTGGCAGATCAAGTGTTGCTTTTTGGTCCGGCTTTTTATCAAGTAAATACTTTTGAAAATGCTCTACACTCAGATTTTTTAAAGCTCTGACAATTTTTGCTTCGTTCCCACCACCGTCTGTCCTTTTCGCAATTTGTTCAAAATATTTACTGGCAGCACGCAGAGTTGCCACCCTGACAACATCATTTTCTGCATTTACAAACCAATCCGGTAGTGTAACTTTTTTATCTGTATACACCGGAGTAGTTTCTTTTGCTTGGACAAGAGGATCTATTTCTCTTTTTTTATTTTTTTTCGGAACAACATCTTTTTCTTTTTTCAAATCATCTCTCTTTTGTTTCTTTTCTGCTGCCGGTGTTTGAATCGTTTCCGTTTCAATTTTTGTATTGCCATCATCCACACATAAATAATATGTATCACCATAGAAATTCTGCACGGTCTTATAAGTATGTCCCCATTTTGAAGGAGCATCTCCGACAATTCTAAATCTACTTCCTTCACCCGCACGAATTCTCTCTTTAAAATTCTCATCTCTCAGGCGTCCTTTTTTACCTTTTTTAATCACTAAATACTGCACTGTTTCGGTCTCTGCTGACTCAAGAGAATCATCATCTGCCAGGTCTTGTTCCTGGATATATTTATCAACAACTCTTTGTGTTGATGCAAGTCTTGCATGAGTCTCTGCTGTTACTTGACTTGCTTCACGTTTTCTTGATTGCTCAAACTCTTCTCACATACCTACACTTTGACGATTCACGATCTCAAAAACCGTCTTCCATGTTGATTTATTTGATTCTGCAATTCCATCCGCCTTTCGGTTTTTAAAATAAGGCACATAATCTTTCTGAAACTGCTTCAAGAATTTCGTTCCATTCGTACCGACTCTGGCAATCTTATTTTTTTTCTCCGCTTGGCTTAAAATATTGTTATTCGGGTACAAATTATCTAAAACCTTCAACAAAATATAAGCTTCCTCGGATTTAGTTCCGGGTTTTATCGTTTTCTGCATTGCTTTTTTCACTTCTTCCCGCTGCGGATAACTTGAATTTTTTTCTGCAGTATCATTTTGTATTTCTCACGCAGAAACATCCAGTCATCTAAAAATAACCCTTGCCTCTCAAGCAAAAAATTTAGCTAAAACTTGATTAAATCGTGTAAACATAATTAAATTTGACAATCTAAAATCTTGCTATTGTACCTTTTTATAAGCAAAAGATCAAGCTTCTTGCTTCTATAAGAGAAAAAGTCTTATTGCACAATTGTTTCAATGTTTTTTAATATTATTTCAAAAATAATTTTTTCGAAGATGCAAAAAGATAAATATTAAATTCATTCATGT
>JANQMV010000041.1 GCA_028279865.1 Candidatus Altimarinota bacterium
AAGGCACCGTTACCTACACTGCCGTAGGTCAATTCTAAAATAACGGTAGGCCTGTCCGCCTCAGGCGGATGACTTATACCGCGGTGGGGGAATTCTAGGGAGAGAGAAAATCGAAACAAACGTAAAGAGACACTGCTTGAGGGGAGTGTCTCTTTGCTTTATTCAATAAACGTTATAATTAAAGGCTTTAAGCTACCTAAACATTAAATCTAAAATGACAAACATCTCCGTCTTTAACTTCATATTCTTTCCCCTCGACTCGTAAAAGCCCTTTTTCTTTGGCACCTTGTTCGCCTCCGTATTTGACTAAATCTTCCCAGAAGGCAACTTCTACTTTGATAAAACCTTTTTCAAAATCTGTATGAATTACTCCGGCTGCTTGTGGAGCAAGTGCTCCTGCGGGGATAGTCCAAGCACGTACTTCTTTTTCTCCGGCGGTGAAATATGTGCGTAAGTCTAATTTTCTATAAGCAGCTTGAATCAAAAGATCCAACCCGCTCTTTTCAAGTCCCAACGAACTGAGGAATTCTTTCCCTTCTTCATCTCCAAGTTCGACTAATTCTTCTTCCAGTTTAGCCGAAACAGGAATGACTATTTCTTCTGGTTTTAAGCCCATTTTTGCTTTGGCTTCTTCTGCATTAAAGTCAGCAATATCTTCTTCGTTTACGTTTGCGATGTATAAGAATGGTTTATTGGTTAACAAGTGAAGTTCTTGCATGATTTCTGCTTCTTCGTCACTTAAATCATAGCTAATTGCTTTATTTCCTCCGCAAAGATGTTTGTCTAATTTTTCCAAGAATTCAGCTTCAGCAATCATTTTTTTGTCTCCAGATTTTGCACTGCTTTTTGTTTTATTTAATCTTTTTTGCACGGTGTGCATATCAGCTAAGACTAATTCCATTTCAATGGTGGAAACGTCATCTTGCGGATTTACTTCTCCGTGGACGTGGATAATATCTCTGTTTTCAAAAACACGCACTACTTCAGCGATAGCATCACAGTTTCTGATGTGTGAGAGAAACTGGTTTCCTAATCCTTCTCCTTCGTGTGCTCCTTTGACCAGCCCAGCGATGTCAACAAATTCTATGGTTGTGGGGATGACTTTTTGGGGTTTTACTACTTCGGTGATTTTTTGCATTCTTTCATCCGGTACTTCTACGACTCCGATATTTGGGTCAATTGTACAAAAAGGATAGTTCTCCGCTTGAGCTCCTTTTGTTTTGGTTAAGGCGTTAAATAATGTTGATTTTCCGACGTTAGGTAGTCCGACAATTCCGATTTGCACTTTTGTATATATTATAAATTAAAATCAGAACTATTTTACCTGAGAATTAGTTTTGCTCAAGAGGGATTTGCACTTACCCGTGGATGCATGGCTTTCATGAAAGTGAAACACATAACAAATCTACAGAGTGTGTTTACTAGTGCGTTGCAGAATTCTTGCAGACAGCCTAAAGCAGTCTGTCCAATAGAGATATGTGAAGAGCATGCTTTAGCTTATCTGTTATATTTATATTTTCTCCATTGGTTTTATCACCCACGGAGTCTGTCAGTTTGGAAGTGCATTGGTCATAAGACCAATTAGCGGGGATATTGAACCAACTTTATTTCTCCAAAGATTTTAATTTCATGTAGATAATTAAATTATCTTAGGATTTTTTTAAATATTATTCTTCTACAATCTTGATAATTCTTCCATTCGTCCTTCCGAAATTCTCCGGAAAATACATCTCATAAGCTTGTGCGGGAAGATGATGGAATTCACCGGCAGAGGTTACCCGAACGAGGAATTCAAAGTTGTAAATGCCTGCAGGTAGATAGTCTGCAAAAAGACTGATTCGATCATCCCTAAATTCTCTATGATAAAATCTCCAAGTATTATTTTGCCACCAATAATTTTTATCTCTTTCTTGATTAATCTCTGATTTTAAATTTTGATCTTCTGTTTCCAAATTAAAGTTAATACTCTCAAAACCTGCAGGTAAAAATTCTTCAACCAAAACAAAATGTCTGTCTTCCGGCGCAATAATAGTTAACTTACCTTTCAGAATATCGCCAACTACAGGGGTTTCTACTTCTTTATTTACCGGATCTTCCAAATCTGAATATTGTCTGATTAAATTAATTCCTTCGCTTCTTTCAGGTATTTCTTCCAGAGGTAAATAGTATTTTGCCGTGACATCGTAATACAAATTACCTTCACCTTCTTTATTAAACAGAATTTCATTAGCGGGCATGCCAACTCTTAAATCCTTCACTTCCGCAATTAATTCTTCACGAGTAAAAAGGTTGCTTGAATTAAAATTATGCTTAACTTTTTCTTTGCCATTTAAATTCACTTTTACATTATAGTTTGCCTCTAATTCAGAAGTCTTTTGAAAATATTCAGTAAAAGCAATCAAGCTCCAGACAGTCTCTTGTGTATTGGACCATTTTCCGTCTTTTTTCTGAGTCCTAAGCCACTCAATCATTTTTGGAATTAAAGGATTCTCTACATCGTTTTCTACAAGTGTTTTTAACAAAATTGCAGTTGTTCTTGTATTTGAATTCATGCTCCAATAGTTTTGATTAACCTCTTCAAAATGCACTCCTCGGGTATCTATAATTGCGCTTGCCTCAATATCTGATTTTAGAAGACCTATTTTTTGCTGAATGATTTTTTGAATAGCCGGGCTTTTTTCCGTACGACTCAATTCCATAAAGTTCATAAGCATATAGCCTTTTGCATACTGTGAAAGCTGTTTATAATCATCTGCTAATTTTAATGATAAAGATAGCTCACCCTTATCAAGTTGAGTTAAAACCCACAGAGCAAAAGCCTGGTCGTCTAAACTTAATCCTTTGTCTCTGTTGAATTTTTGAGGATTTCTTAAGTATTGCTTAAGATATAGCTCTCCTTTTGCAAAAACCTTTTCATCAACCTGATAACCCGCTTTTTGAGTTTCGTTTAGACCAAATAAAACATAAGCCGACAAATATGGATAACTGTAATCACTTTGTGCCCAATAGCCCCAACCTCCATCATGTCTCTGCAGCTGGTAAAGCTTTTGTAGCCCCTCAGAAACCATTAGGTCAATTTCCGAATCTTCTGCAAAAATTGAATTATTATTGCCTGCAAATAAATTATCAGTTTGCTTGAGGATAACATTCGGTAAATGGCGTGACATTGTTTGCTCAGCACATCCGTACGGGAATTGAGCTAAAAACTCAAGTCCATCTTTCAGATTTGTTGCTAATGTAGAGGTTAAACTGATTTTCACTTCACCCATTGTCGAATCTATATTTTTAGGTAAATAAATTTTTTCTCTTGCTAAATCTTTTGTCATTCCACTGGTAGAAACGACTTCCGGCACAGAAAAACTTTTCACCGGTAACTTGATTGAAACCTCATCTGAATATAGGGATGTTTCCGCTTTAAGGTTGAATTCAGCAAAAAAGTTATCTTTTATTTCTTGGTTAACTTTTATTTTCCAGAGAACCTTGCTCCCTTCACGATCTTTGATACTTACTTTTTGAATACTATCATTCAGAGTTTCAAAGTTTTCTCCGGCAAGGCTAATTTTTACATTTTCTAATTCTCCTGTGTTATTGTGAACAATCGCTCCGATTTGAAGAGTGTCATTCATAACCAAAAAACGAGGTAAAATAGGACGTATAATCAAGTCTTTCGTCGTGATAAAATCTTTTTCCGCACTTCCAACAATTGTTTGGTTTGTAGCACCGATTGCTAAAATTTGCCAAGTTGTCAAGTTATCAGGAAGCGTGAAGGTTATTTTTGCTTCACCGCTCTCATCTGTTTGGATGTTTGGCTCCCATACTGCTGTATCTTTAAATTCACCACGTTTTTTGATTAACAGTGAATCTTCAGGACCGCCACCTCCACCTTTTTCTCCTTTTTGTGCTTTTACATTCAGACGTTCAATAAAATAAACCAAGCTTTGCGCGTTTTTGATTTTGAGTCCGCGTTTTGCATAAAAATAATCCACTAGATCTTCCAAATTACGACTTTTCAAAGCAAGGATTGATTCATCTACTACAGCGATGGAAACTTCCGCAGGGAGACCTTCTCCTTCTTGGTTTGTTGTTTTAAGGTTTAAAGTCACTTCTTCTCCGGCATGATAACGTTCTTTGTCAGTTTTTATCTCAAGATTAAGACGTTTGCTTTCGGTATCTACCAGAATATTGGCATAACCCAATTTAAATTCCGGTCGAGGAAATTCGCTAAACTGTTCTGCTTCAATTTTTGCTAAAGTGTTTAGATCAAGCTGTTTTTTGATTTCTTCCACTTCTGTATTTTTTGCTTTTCTTTCAGCTAAAAGTTGAATGTAAGCTTGCTCTGATTTTTCTAAATCCTGTTCTGCCTTGCTAAGTGTATTTTGTCTGATTTTTAGACGCACCATTGAAGTTTTTTTGCCATCTTCGCTTGGTTCTATGTTTTCTAGATCTTCTATTTCTTTTTTTAATTCTAAGATTTTCTTCTCTAGTTCTTTCTTTTCTGCTTCATTTTTTTCAACCTTACTGTTAAGAGCATTTATACTCTTTTGCGCCTGAATGACCTTGTATGTTTCTCCCGAACCTTTAAAAAGCAAAACTGAAACATAAACATTTGGAAGCATTTCTTCTGTAATAGGCAATTTAATAATTTCAGAATTGTTTTTTAGTGTAAGAATTTTACTTGTAATAATGCCTTGTCTTTCCACTGTAAAGAGTGCCTTTACGCTCTCTTCAAAAGGGGATTTTACTAAGATATTTGCAGTATCTCCAATTTTATAATCGGATTTATCAAGAACCAGATCAATTCTGTCATGATTACTAACCCCCCAACCAATATAGCGAGAACTTGATGCATAAACAGAACCTTGCGCAATAATTTCATTTCCTTTGGAGTCAATTGACTTTGCTTTAGCAATATAATATCCGCCTTCTTTTGGAGTAAAAGTTACGGTTGTTTTTCCATTTCGATCGGTTGTATCTTTTTCAGAAGAAATAAGTGTGTCCTTGTGCTCATTTTCCCAATAAAAACTGCCATCGATTCCTTCTTTTTTGATACTGTTCCATTCCCGTTTATAAAAATCAACACTAACCAGTTTGTCTTTAAGCGGTTTTCCTTGATGATCAACGGTGATAATTTTAAACTTCGTTTTGTCTTCCGTTTTCGTAACATAATCATCGTTTTTGATTCCGAGATAATATTCTCCCTTATGTATGATAAAAGTTTCTCTATTGGTGACTTGTTGATTATTTAAGCCATGAACAGTTGCGCTGAGTGTATAGAGTTGTGACATTTTTTTCTCATCCAGATTGATGGGTAAATTGATCTCAAATTTTCCATTTTGATCCAATTCGCCTTGACCTGAATCCACAACATCTTGACCTATGGCGCAATTATTCCACCATCCGCATTTCCAATAATTATTATCATCGGCAGAAAAGTTGTACCATTCTCCTTCGTATTGATCGAAAAAATAGTTGTCACTTGAGATTGTCCAGTTCACAGGCACATCAGACAATGTCCCCCCAAAATAATAGCTACCCTGAATTTTTGCGCTAAGATGTTCTTTGTTTATGAAGTCTGTTTTTTCACTTGTAATTTCAAGCTTAAATTCCGGTTTACGGTACTCTTCAACATGAAAAACTCTATTAAAATAGCCCTTTTTATAGCGAGCAAACATATAATATCTTCCTACTGGAGCATCTTTGGCAAGCTTAAATTTACCATTAAAACTGCCGTTTTGATTAATTTCTAATTTTTCATCAAAAACTTTTTTGCCAAAAGAATCTTCAATACTAACGTCAATTTCTTCCATTTCAGGAAGAGAAAAGTTTACGTCATTTTCTTTACGCACAATCCCTTTGAAGTAAACTTCGTGGTCGGGGCGGTAAATAGGTCTGTCGGTATACAGGTAGCCAAAACTACGTTCATCTTCATACCAGCCGCTTTGCAAACCAAAATCCCAGCGGTTAATTCCATTTGACCAATTTGAACCGACGATTCCCCATTTTTCATCTTTTTCAGCAAAGACATAAAAACGATTTTTTTCTTCTACTTTGGTTTGAAAAATTCCGTCTTGATTTGTTTGCCCTTGCTTAATTAAATTCCCGCTTTCAAGGTCTTTAATTTGAATCTGCATTTTTTCTATAGGCTCACCTGTGGTCATATCCGTTGCCCAAAGCAAACTTTCGTGATCTGTGTATTTTAGAGACAGAGAAGTGTCTGTGATAAAGAAAACCTGATTATATTTATAAGGTGAATTATCTCCCCAATTTTTAAGATATTCTTGTGAAGATAAGCTAAGGAAATAAATCCCTTTTTCTTGGGTTTTTTCCTCTAAGGGGAGGGGAGTTGTGTAGTAGGTATTTTTTGTGTGTGCAAGCTCTAGTGACCATTTTTCAGGATTTTCACAATTATATTTATACCAATTATAATTTTTTTCATTGCTTAAAAAAGTTGCCTCATCAATCTTGCAAAGTTCAATATCTACATCTTTTAAATTAATACTTCTTAAATAGTATTCAGGAGGAATTTTTTCGGAGAAAAGTCCCTTATCTCCTCTGGCAAGTATAGTGAAGTAGGGATTCGCATCCGCAATGGTAAATTCGTATTTCAGATCTTCACGAATAAGTTGGTCAAAAGTATCTTTGCTGCCTTTTTTTAGAAATACTTCATACTTCACTCCCGGTTGGAAATCTCCGCGTATAACTGCTTTTGTATCACGTTTTGATAAATAAATATTTAAATTAGAGACTTCAGGAGTGATTGTTAGTCTTTCTTCAATAAATTCCTCTACCATCGGGGTTGTGAATTCGATTGAAATTTCGCGCTGTTTTGTGTTTGTTGCTTTATCCTTAGGTGTATGATTTTTTATTTTTGCAAGATCATAGGTTTTAAATTTAATTAGTACTTCTTCTTCACTTTCTTTTGTCCCATCAAAACCTCGAATACCTTTTTGAACAGAAAGAGTGTAGTTCTCAGGGTGAATCAATTTTGGACTTGGTTTAACAATTACAGTCGTAAGGTCATCTTTTTCAAAAGTTATTTCTCCGTTAAAAAAACCATCTTCAGGCGGATAAAAATTAAGTCCCTGATATAAGGTGTCCAGATTTACTTGTTGGTTGAAATGTAGCTTTATTTCCTCTTTCGGGTCAAAGAGTTGCTCATTGTTTTCTGGCACGGAAGCAAGTAACTTCGGTGCTTCTGTTTCAAAATGCCAAACATATTCTTTTTCCGTAAAACCTGCGTCTAAGGCTTTTGTCCCTTTTGGAATACGAACTTCAAAAGTGGTGGACATTGGTAGTTTGTTCGGAATAAATTGGATTGCAGAGGTTCCGAGCCATTTGTAGTTTCCTTCTATTTCAGGTTCAATCTTTAAAAAATCTATTTTTTGTTTTTCGTCACTTTCATCCAGTGTCGTAAGTTCGCGAATGGGTCGATCAAACATAATCGTAATTTTTGGCATTTCTTGATACTCAGAATGCAGAGAAGGGGAGTAAGGCAGTAAAACCGGTGTTCGATCCATTTCTTCATCGATTTCTTCTCCTTTAATTTCAGCTAATTCCACTTCATTGATCGGAGAAACAAAAATAACCTGAGGTGCTCCGACCACAATAAAATCTATCTCAAAATCATCTACGAGGTTTTTACCTAAATAATCTTGAGCTGATTTAGAAATAGAAAGATTTATATTTTGATCAATTTCCAGTTTCTTTTTAGGCTTAAAAAGTAAGGTGTACTCATTTTCCCATTGGAATTCTCCTGTTATTTGAGGGCTGATTTTTATCGCACTTTCTGT
Source organism: Candidatus Altimarinota bacterium (assembly GCA_028279865.1). Taxonomy (GTDB): domain Bacteria; phylum Patescibacteriota; class Gracilibacteria; order JANQMV01; family JANQMV01; genus JANQMV01. Next base: position 7,791 of record JANQMV010000041.1, read on the forward strand.
AATTTTTTGATTCATCTTATTTGAAAACTCTATTTTCAGAGGTGCGTTATAGGCAATTTTTTGTTTTTGATGAGGAATATAATTTCCTCGGACTTCGGGAAGAGGTGAATTATGGTAAAGCATAAAAACTCCTCCGATAGCCAAGCCTAAAGTTAAGAAAACTGTAAGCAGAATTTTTGTTGATTTGTGCATAAGAAAAAGAAATATAAAGATTATTTTTTAAAAAACGTATAGGTTCTTTAGACGATATTTTTTTGTTTTTAGTTTTGTATTTTTTATGCACTGATTCTAGCATTTTTTCCCTTTAGAGAAACTAGACTAAGCTTGACAATTTAGATAAAATTGTTATTGTGAAAGACTTTGTTTTTAAATCATATGCCAACAGAAACGAAAAAGAAGAAAATTGAGCTAATTTCAAATGAAGAAAGGTTTTACCATTTCACTTCTCTTGAGCCAAAAGAGATAATGCGTTACCTAAAATTTAAAGAAGAGATTTTAAAATTTGCTTGGTCTCTGCTTTTTCATCGTTCAGAATACTTATCAATAAAAGAGCAAGGAATAAAGATACTAGATACTATGGCAAAGTTGATGGAAAGGCGAGAAAAAATAATATTAAAAAATATTTTTGAATTAATTCATGATAATTATTCAATTTTTCAAGAAAAAAGTGATGAAATTAAAAATGACTTTGATTTACTGAAAGAACTTTGTAAAAAAAGATCTGAGCAAATTTTAAAAACTTTGGAAGAATTGGAAGCGAAGAAGTCTGAGGTGACAAAAATTATCAAGCTAATTTCGCAAGAATTAAATCCGCAAGAGGGATTAAATGAAGATTTAAAATTAGATCAATTTAGCAAAAGAACTCAAACTAAAATAAAGACAAGACTGTATTCTACTTAAGTATAGAAAATCAAATAGAAATAATTGGCGGGGGGAGAGGATGGAAAAGTATCAAGCATTTTCACCGGAATTAATCCAAGAATTTTAGCAAAAAAATCAGAAGAATAATTTAATTTTTTAAATTATGAAAAAATTTCTCTTAACTTTCATTGGATTTTTTTTCCTTTCTTATTTCTCCCAAGCTTTATCTTTTTCTGATATTCCTAAAGAACATTACTGCTACGAAGCCGTCAAAGAATTATCAGACGAAGGAATCATCAGTGGATATGAAGACAATACCTTTAAGCCAAGTAAGGTTATTAATCGCGCTGAATTTTTAAAAATAACAATTGGCGTACTTGATTTAAATTCCAAAGATTTTGACCCTTCTCAGGGTAAATTGAAAAATGAGTACCAAAATTGTTTTAAAGATGTGGGGAATGAATGGTTTGCCCCTTATATTTGCTATGCGAAAGAGCAAGATTGGGTAGGCGGTTATCCCGATAAAACCTTTCGTCCTGGTAATAACATAAATTTTGGAGAAGCTTTTGCTATTTTAGGCAGGATTTTTGAATTAAATGTTGAAGGTTTTGATAAAAAAGAGTGGTACTATCCTTACCAGCGCTATCTTGATATTTTCAATTTAGTTGGCGACATAGAGCAATCTATCTCTTTTCAAGTGAATCGCGGAGAAATGGTGAATTTGGTTTATCAGATCAGAGAACACCTTGATTGCACTGAAGATCAAGAAATAGAAAAAGAAATCGCAAAGCAAAAAAGATTGGAGGAATTTAAGGTTGAAGTTTTCCATTTAGTTAATACAGCACGAATTAAAAATGGACTTAACCCGCTTGTCTATAATATTCAATTGGAAAAAACAGCTCAAATGCATGCTGAAGATATGGTCAAACGGGATTTCTTCGCACATGTGAACCCTGATGGTATAGATGTAATGACACGTGTAAAAACATATAAATATGATCAAAGAGATGTCGGTGAAAATATTGCCTTAGGACAAATAAATCCGGATGAAGTTATGGAAAATTGGCTAAACTCACCTCCGCATCGTAAAAATTTGTTAAAGAGTAATTTTACGGAAATGGGAGTCGGGGTAACCGAAGCAGAACCCGGTGAAGATGTTGAAGTTTATGGATATTCCTGGGTTCAGGTTTTTGGAAAACCCTGTGAAGAAAGAGATAATATGATTGGTTGTACGACTCGTTCGGATTATCAGGAAAGGAATGCGGATGATGAGATTGAATCCAATCGCTGGGAGTCGCCGTATAAGTGGTATTAGCCAAGCTTTGTCTGAGGATTATAGATAATAAATTGTAAATTTATTTTAAAACTAGTTGACACAAGGAGGCTTTGTTGCCAAAAAGTTTTGACAATGTTCTGGTAGTATTTAAAATGGGCTTGTAATATTTAGTAGTTATTTCCTAATAAAGCAATTTTCTTATGGAAAAGCTCGAATATTCGCTCTTTAAAAATGCAGCAGAATAATACAGAATTTAAGGACAGGAATTAGGCTGTTTTTGCATAAACACCTTAATTCCTGTCCTTAAGAGGACAGGCACCCCTGTGCGGGGTGAAAAAACCATTTATTTTTTTTCGTTTTTTTATGTTTTTTTGCAATCATACAAAAATGGTTGCAAAGTTTTTTTGTAAGGAAAGAGTTGATTTTTTACGTTTTTACAGACGTGTAAAAATGAAAAAAAGAAGCATAAATTCTTGTTTTGCGCAAACAAGAATTATGTTTATCTCTAATCCTGTCGGTAGGATGAGGGATGGAGGGAAGCATTCCTCCCAAAAAAAATCAACAAGGCAAGAGACAAACCGAAGTCTTTTGCCTTTCCTTCAAAAAAATTGTTCTGCTGCAACCGGGAGACCTCAAACCTTATAAAGTCTCCCGGTTCAGCTTTTTTGCTACATCCTAAAGTATTTCATAAGCGCCCCCCCCCACATCCACATAAAAATCATAATAAAAGGGAAAAGTAAAGAATTTACAAAAAGAGAATGTACAAGTAAGCCAATTAGACCGCAAAAATAACCTAAATTCATACCTTGTAAAAAAATATCTGATTTGGTGCGAAAATTGCGGTAAACATTTTTTAAAAGTTGAAAAAGAAAAGAAAGAAATAAAATTAAGCCAATTGAACCAGTCGTAACCAAAAGAGTAAGCAAGCTCGAATCGATTCCCCCGGCACTATGAGATTTCCACTCGGTAAAACCTCTTTTTGCTTGAATATAGCGCAACGTATTAAAGCCATGACCTAAAAAAGGTTTTTCCCTAAATAAATCAACTCCATCTTTCCAAGATTGAATTCTAAATCTTGCTGTTGCATCAGGAGTACTGACGCTATAAGGGTTAAAAATAGACTGAGCGGACTGGTATGCGTCTACGACTCTTTTTTGAATTCTGTCGGAAAAACTAAAAATAAGAACAACAGAAATAATTCCAACGACAAAAAGTTTACGTGAAGCGATTAAAGTTAAAAAAAACATTGCGCTGAGAAAAGCTAAGTAAGCACTGCGTGAATAGGTCAGAAGTAAGCCGAATAAGGTCAGGAAAAAAATTGTTCCTAAAAAAAGATTTCTTTTTGATTTAAAAAAGAGTATTAAGTTTTTCGCTCTTTCAAACTTTAGAATCAAAACACCTCCTATCAAACTTAAAATAAAGGCAAAAAAACCTCCCAAGAAGTTAGGATCAAACCAAGTCGAAAGCATTCTGCCTATATGAGGATCCCAGCCTTTTTCCTGCATTCGCAATACTTCAAAATTAGGGAAAAACTTAAGCTGTAAAAATCCTAAGAGGACAAGAGCTAAAGTTGTCAATATAGTGATATTGAAGAAAGCCGACTGTTGTTTTGAAAAATCCTGTAAAATCCAAAAAAGCGAAAGATAAGCAAAAAACCGAATAAAATAAAACAAACTGATTAAACTGTCATGAGAGGGGAGAGTGTAAAGATTGAATAAAAGAGAAACGAAAGTAAACCCCAAAAAAGCAATGAGCGTAAGGTTAATTTTATTCAGAGTGACTTTTTTTTGTCTTGTGATGAGTTGAACCAGCCAAACTATTCCAATAATTCCCAAAATTAAATCACTGGCAAGTATGCCGGTTCCTTGAAGATAAGGAATTCTGAAGAGTTGTCCGCCGGTTGTAGAAAAAATTAAAAGGAAAAGGAGATATTTCATGTACAAGATTTATCTGACCAAATCTTACATTAGATTATCCCTAACCTGAAATACTTTTTTCTTTCTTCTGATCTTTTATGATTCTGCGATAAATTACTTATTTAACCCATTTTAATAAAGTTTCTTCTCTTGTACTCATCAGTTCAGCAAGTTGAGCTTTAATGTCAGTTATCTCTCCTTCCAAAGCAAGTCTTTGTAAAATACATTGATTAAGTCTGATCATAAGACTCTCAACAATGTATGGTTCTTCAGGATAATCATTAATTGAGGGCAGTTCAGTTAACTCCTTTAAGTCAAAATTTTCTTTTTTTACCTTATCATAAAGAGCAGTATTGTATTTTTTAAGAAAGGTTAAAGAAGGGGAGAGTTTTAAATAGGAAGAATCAAAACGGTCTCGGCTACTGCTTGGTAAAAATGACAAAGCAAAAACACTCTCTCTTATTTTTTCATTTATTTCATAGATTTTTTCTGCTATTTCACAAAAGTTTGCTAATTTTTCTCTGAAAAATTTTCTTAAATTAAGCAAGTGGCTTCTTTCTCCAAATTCAAGTTTAGGCACAAAAGTTTCTGAGGATTTTTCCAAGCTAATATTTTTTTCCATTCTTTTAGTTAAGATGGAGCGAAGGGTGCTTATTGCTGAAAGGATATTTTCTTTAATCTCACTTTCATTCTCTGAATCAGCTTCCAGCCCGCATAACACTTCTTCTAAACGAAAAAAAGTCGGCAATAGTTCTTCTTTAATACCTAGAATAAAAGCGTTTATCTGATCTAATTTGCTAAGAGCGTCCTGTTCAATTTCTACTACTCCTATTGCTGTACTCTCTTTCTCCATATTGTTTTGCTTCTAAAAGAAATAAAAATGTAGTTTCTGACAAGGTAATGACATGATTTACTTAAAAAGTCAACAAAAAGTAATTGAAGAGATTTCTAAATAAATCTTCTTGTTGAACAAAAAAGAGATTTTTTCAAAGTTCATGACTTGATTTTTGGAAAGTAGGGGATAGAATATACTTGAAAAGCAGCATGTCTTAAAAAAATAAATCCCATGGATTTTTCAACAATACTTTCACAAGTCTATTTTGAAAATTCGGTACAAACCTATTTAATTGCTTTGGGCATAGTTATCGGAGCAAGAATAATCGCAAAAATCGCTAAATATATTTTAGAGAATAAACTTGCCCAATGGGCTAAGAAAACGGAAAACAAAATTGATGATTTAATTGTTGATGTGCTTTTACGTCCTGTTGCCTTTCTTATTACAATTTTTGGAGTTTATATTGCTGTTGATTTTATCTTTTTACCGGAAGGACTTGAAAAATGGCTAAAGGTCTTTTTACAGATCTTAATTGCCTTAAAAGTTACAGCAAGCCTTTCATACCTGCTTTCTCTGATTATTGACTACTACTTTGATAATAATTGCAATCTTAAAGACAATACCAATTTACGTGCAATGTCAAAAATTGCTGTAAAAATACTTCTCTGGATTATTGTTTTTATACTCGTAGTTACAAACTTGGGATACAATCTAAATTCTCTTATTGCCGGACTTGGGATAGGAGGAGTAGCAATCGCCTTAGCTGTAAAAGGAATTTTAGAAGATATTTTCAGTTCTGCTTCAATCTATATAGATCGTCCTTTCCAAATAGGGGACTATATTATCTTTGGCACAGATAGCGGTACCGTGAAATCAATTGGGATGAAAACAACACGCCTACAAACATTGCAAGGAGAAGAACTTGTAATTCCCAATGCAAGTCTCACAAGCAATAACATACAAAATTTCCGTAAACTAAAGAAAAGGAGAGTTTCTTTTCAAATCGGTATTCTTTATGAAACACCTCTAGCAAAGGTGAAAAAACTTCCGGAGACAATAGAAAAGATCATTGAGAATCAGGATAATGCTACTTTTGATCGTGCTTTCTTTACGACATTTGGTGACTTTAGTTTGATTTACGAAATTGTCTATTACGTTGATTCGGGTGATATTAAAGAATATTTGGCAGTTCAGCAATCAATTAATTTTGAGTTGATGAATAAATTTGAAAAGGAAAAAATTGAATTTGCCTATCCTACGCAAAAAGTTTTTGTGGCTAAATAAATAATTGAAAAATTCCAGATGCTTTTATGGGGTTATAGCTCAGTTGGCTAGAGCGCTACGTTGACATCGTAGAGGTCACAGGTTCAAATCCTGTTAATCCCACCATTTTTAGCTTATCTAAAGCAAAAAACATCATGAGATTTGCAAGTAAACAAGACTTCCTTCAGACCATAGACAAAGAATGGACAAAGCTTTCGGATTATTTAGAAAAAATAACAGATGAAGAAATGCTTTTATTACCTTTGGAAAGGAGTGGTTCCATGGCAAGAAGTGGAGATGATTGGTCTGCTAAAGACGTCTTGGCCCATTTACACGAATGGCATAACATGACTTTGGCTTGGTATGAAAGTGGCCTCCATGGTCAGCCCGACATACCCGCTAAAGGTTACACATGGAAGACAGCACCTGCTTTAAATCATGAAATTTACAAAAAATATAAAGATTATGATTTAGAAGAAATAAGACGACTTTTTACCAAAACACACAAAAAAACCAGGGAAATTGTAGAAATCTTAAGTGAAGCAGAGCTTCTGACCCCCGGGCAGTACCAGTGGACAGGCAAGCTACCTCTTGCTTCTTACTTTGCCGGTTCAACATTAAGTCACTATCGTTGGGCTTTTACGACAATTAAAAAAATCATCAAAAATTCAAAATAGCTTCTAAAAAAAAATTAGTGAACTGTTTCGCTGTAACCGGATTCAAATAATTCCGTTAATTTTTGATGCAAAGAACGGACAGATTTTTTTATTTCTTCTTCTGAAGATAAACAATTCTCGATCATTTTTTCAATATTTTGAATAATTTTCTCGATATTTTGAATGATTTTCTCAATTTCTTGACTCTCAGGGTAGTTCTCTAGGATTTCTTTGGTTTCCTCAATCATTGAAGTTAATTTATCATTTTCTAATACTGCCTCTGGTTTCATTGCTTGTTCAATAACTGGTAAGATCGATTCTGTATAAGTTTTTTCCGGCATTTTTATTTTAATATTAAGAATTAGGTTCTTCATATTATTTTTTTTTCTAAGCAAGTCAATCCTATCTTTTAATTATTTTTCAAAAAAGTATGAACAAAATTTTTATACAAAATTTAAAGAGTAAAAATAAAGAACATGAACAAAAATAAAGTACAATTTTTATATTTAATTTTCTTTTTAATAAGGGGTTTTTAAGAAAAAACATGAAAAAAGCTTGCATTATTTTTTTAGACAGTGTATAAAACTTTTGCACATAAAAATATAGATGCTAAAAGAAATTTTCAGTTCAAATACACGGGTAAAATTACTCAATACTTTTCTTCTAAATCCGGACGATGAGTATTTCATACGTGAACTCACACGCATGTTAGATGAGCAGATTAATTCTGTACGTCGCGAGTTGGACAATTTAAAAAAAGTTGGACTACTAAAAGCCCGTTCTAAAAATCGAAAAAAGTACTATCACGTTAACAAAGATTTTGTTATTTTTAACGAACTTCGCAATATTTGCCTCAAAGCGAGTTCTTTTGATACAAACACAGTTAAACAAATAAAAAAACTGGGCAAATTCGATTTAATTGTCTTGTCAGGTGTCTTCCTCGGGGAAACAGAGACAAAACATGTTGACTTATTACTTGTCGGAGAAGTGGACAAAGCTGACTTGGAAAAATACCTTAAAAATGACCTTAAATTTGATCGTGAAGTAAAATATGCACTCATGACAAAAGAAGACTTCCTCTATCGTTTTAATCTAAACGATAAATTTATCAAAGAAATGGTACGTAATGAACACAACATTATCCCGCTTAATAAGATTAAAGAATTAAAAGGATAAAACTAACTCATCAATTTTTTTTGTAAATTTAGAAAGCCGTATGGCTTTTTTTTCTTGGTAAACAAATAAATCTTCCAAGCGGATTCCAAATTTATTTGGCAGATAAATTCCCGGCTCAATTGTAAAAACAGCATTTTCTTCTAAGAGGTCTTTACTATAAATTGAAAGAGTGGGGAATTCATGTATTTCTAAGCCCACACCATGTCCAAGACTGTGAGTAAAAAAATCTCCAAAGCCTTCATTTTCTATAAATTCCCTCGCAGCTCTATCAATCATTGAACAATCTTTTGTTTTACAAACTTCTTGAATTCCTTTGTTTTGAGCATTTAAAACAATTTCAAAAATTTCTTTTTGCTTCTTTGTGGGAGCTTTTGTAAAAAAAACACGCGTAATATCACTACAATAATTTTTGTACCTGATTCCCATGTCAATCAAAATCAAATCGCCTTTTTTTAATTTAGTATAATCTGGAGCATGATGAGGGTGAGCTGTATGTTTACCAAAATTTACGATTGATTTGAAAGACATCTCCTCACCTCCATAAAGAAAGGCAAGTTCACGAATTTTCCATTGAACTTCTCTCTCGGTCATACCGATTTGGATAAAGCTTTTTAAATCTCCTAGAATTTTGTCATTGATTTGAGCGGCTTTTTTGATTTTGACGATTTCATCTGCTTTTTTAGTTATTCTTAAATTTTCAATCAAATTTTGAGTCATTCTAAAACTTGTTTCCGGAAATTTTTTCTTTAATCTCTTGAGCTCGGAAACAGTTATTTTATCTGCTTCAAACCCAACTTTCTTACCCTTTAATTGAGTTTTTAGTTGCTTATAATCAAAAACCTTAATCTCTTTAAATACATGCTTTTTCGCTTCTGCCAAATAACGTCCATCCGTAAAAAGTTTAGTAGATCTCGGAGTGACCAATAAGTAAGCGAAACTACCCCAGAAGTTCGATAAATAGCCAATATTTTCTTTATAAGAAATTAAGAGAGCATTGATTTTCTTGTGATATAAGAATTTTTGAAGCAAAGCGATTGGGAGTAAGAAAATGATGATTTATTTTACTTCATTGAAAACTCTGCCGGAAATTGTTGTTTGCAAAGTGAGAGAAGGCACTTTTCCGGGGATCCCTCTAAATTTATCTTTTGCAGTTTGGGCGGAAATAATCACGGTTAAGTGAGGTTGCATTTGTATGCTGGGGCTATTTTCGTTATAAGCTTTGCGCGGATCTTCAAGGGGGGCAATGTAGAATTTTAAATCTGTAATATCCAGTGAAGGAGGGGAATAGTCAGTCCAACCGTCATTATTATTTAACAAAACTTCTCCAAACTCACTTCCATCAGAAAGATTCCCCGAGCAAGTATAATCTTTATCGCAAAACCATGAATCAATCACGCCATCGTTTTTGGTTGCTAGGTTTGAGGCACCACTATAGCCCAAATCATAACCTTTTAAGGCGAGTATCTGCAGTCTTCCAATTCCATTATCAGGATTAGAATCACACTCTAGGCAGCGTAAAAATGTTTTTTGATTACCTGCATTGTTAATAATATAAAGCTCACTTTGAAGATAGTCATTGCTTCCTGAAGTGCTAACCGCATTAAGATCATCAGAATCTCCCGTGTTTGGATTTTGACCGGTATTTAAAGAATTTAAACCATAAAACTGATTACTGTAATCTTTATAACATTGCCCATACAGCCCATAACTCTCTTGGTAGATCGTTGAACCGCTTGAATAAAGAATACAGTCGCCATTACCTTGATTAGCTTGGTTCCAATATTCTTCATAGTCAATTGTGCCCTCACGGAATTCTTTAACGATTCTTTCCAGTGTAAAACGCGTTTCTTCATAAAGCTCGTTTTCTGTGCTAAGCCTGCGCTCAGAAGAAGCAAAGCGAGTATAAAGCGCAGAAGTAATTAACATTACAGTGCTAAAAAGTGTAATTACTACTAACAACTCTGCAAGAGTAAAGCCTTTTTTTGAATTAATTCTCATTTAATTTATTAAATGCAATATAATTAATCATCATGCCAACTTCTTTCCAAGAAATCTGTCAAAACTGTTTCCAATTCAATCTTTTTATTATCATCCCACTGCACTATTGATTTTACTCTCATACGATTATTGGTTTCTTTTGTGTTACCCGCTTCTACGTAAGAAATTTGTATTTGTCTTAAATAAGGAGTAAAAGTTCCTGTATCATCATGCTGATAAAAACCGTCTTTTAGATAAAGCTGATTATCGTCAGGATCAATTGAGTCCGTGTCACGAACCAAAGTCCAACTAAAATCAACAGGATCCATAACCGCATTGTAATTACCCAAAAGAGGAGAATCTGTCATACCATTGGTCTCTGTGTCACAAACAGGATTGACAAGAGTAGGATTAAAATTCCAGCAAACACGCCTGTTATTACTATAAATAAGCCAGTTGCTGTCACGGATATAGCGTACGGCTTCAATTCCTTCACGAGCCAAATTAATTGCGACAATTCTATTTTTAGTTGATTGGTTCGTTTTCATATTATCCGAAAAAAGAGCCATAATCCCAGCAAGACTTGTTACAATGATTGCAATTGCAATTAAGCTTTCAATCAGAGATTCGCCACGTATTTTTTCTCTATTTTTTTTCAAATTTTACTATTTATGCCCTATATTATTCTGTCTCAATAAAACCAGATATTTTATTTAGTTTCAATCTTTTTGATTTTCCTACATCATATCTTTCCAAAACTATTGTCAGGTCAAGTAAATCTTTTGTAGCAATGTTTTCATTTAAGAAAGTCTCTCCTTGAGGTGGTTGAAATAAAATACTGGCTTCTAAAAAATCCAAGTTTGTCTCAGGTGTGGCAGTATAACCAGTCGCCTTACTCCCACTCATAGATTTTATTGTTATTGATGTAGGCAATTTATAGCTAGAAATGACAGTATCTTCTACATCGTTATCATATTTTTTATTTTCATTCTTATCTTGAAACGAAATCAAAACACCTCCTGTTGATGTTTTTTGAAGATAGACGCCATATCCGCCTTTTGGAGTCGTATGAGAACTTGCATCTCCTGTAAATTTACCAACAATGGATGTATTACGCGCATCTTTAATTAGACTTACTATCTCAGAAACACTTTCCTCATACTTCGCCTGTCTAATCGAATTGTAATAACTTGGAACCGCAATTACGGCAATCACACCAATAATTACAATCACAACCATTAATTCTACTAAAGTAAAACCTTTTTTGATTTTTTTGAGCATAGTTTCAGTTTTAAAAAATCGAACGCTCTAATCTTGTTTATAATGAAATCCCCAGCATTATTTTTTTCGTAATTTTTTTCCCCAATTCAACTCCAGGCTGATTATACGGGTTAATTTCATATAGTTTACCTAAAATTGCAATCTGCATTTCAAATAAATAAAAAAGTTGTCCCAAACTACTTTCATTCAGCTTTGGAATTGAAATTGTTTGATTTGGTCTGCTTTTTTTAGCAAGCGCCAATTCAGTTCCTTGCTTTGCAGCTCTGATTAATTCGTTTAGAGACTTTCCGCTTAAATAATCCAAGGCTTTATTTTCAAAATAAGGTAAAGGAATGTTGTTTTGAAAATTCTCAATCTCTAGAAACGTGAAAACTTTATCATTGGGACCTTCACTCCAAAGCTGTAGTTGAGAGTGCTGATCTGTTGTTCCCAAAGCTTTTATCGGAGTTAAGCCTGTTTCCTCATTTTTACCGATGCTTTCACTTAGAAGTTGTGCATACCATTCGGTAAAACCGGTTAGTTGATTTGAATAAGGAAGAAAAACCTGCTTTCTTTTTCCTTTCTTTCTGTCCATTAGGTAAGCTGAAACAGCTAAAAGTGCGGCAGGATTTTCTCTTAAATCCTCTTTAAAACAATCTTCCTGCATTGTTCTGGCTCCCTCGCATAGACTGGAAATGTCTGCACCTAACAGTGCTGCAGGGACAAGCCCTACTGAAGAGAGAACAGAAAAACGTCCTCCTACGTTTTTTGGGATTACAAATTGTTTGTAGTTTTTATTTTCTGCAATCTTTTTGAGTTCTCCTTCTTTGTCATCCGTAATTGCAATAATTTGATTTTGATAACCTTTTTTTATCTCGTGTTTTAAAATTTCTTCAATTAGATAAAATTGAGCCATTGTCTCAGGAGTCGTTCCTGATTTGCTGATGACAATAACTAATGTTTTTTCCCAGTTTAAGTCTGCTAATTTTTGTGTAAAAAAATCCGGGTCAACATTATCCAAAATAATTAAGTTTTTTGTTTCACTTTTTTGCAAAGCCTCTTGAATTGCAGCTGTTCCCAGAGCAGAACCACCTATTCCAAGCAGAAGAATATTTTTCCATTTTTTACGTTCGGTTTTTGTAAATTTTGAAATTTCCCTGATTTCCTCTTCTTCAAAAGGCAGATTTGGCCAACCAATTTCTTCTTTCTTAGATTCTTGTTTGATTTTTTTTATAATTTCTTTAATTTTTTTATCCCAAGCAAAAAACTCCAGATTTTTAATTCCGTGAGAACCTATTCTTTCTGAAAAAAGATTGCCTTGTTCTAATCTTACCTTTTGCATTTTTGTTTAAGTTATTTTACTTACTTTATGGTATACAACAGTCGCATAAACATCTTACGTTATTAACACGTCCTACATTCTTTTCAAAAGAATCACATTGATTCGCACTTTTTACGATTCCTCCCATCTTTTCACATTCTTCCTTAGATATTTCTTTTTGCCCACTGTTTGGGTTACAACCGCTCAGCATTAGCATAATAATGAATAATGAAAGTAATTTCTTCATAAAGCGGTCAATTCAATTAAAGATTTTGCAAGAACCACTTGATTTTATCCTCGGTTTTTTCAACCTCTTTTGGCAAATTTTGAAAATGTTTGATGATTTGGTATTTTTCATATCCTAAACCTTCCAAAGCACTAATGACATCTTCATCAATTGTTGGTAATTCTTCTTTTGGTGCGTTTTGCATGCCAAAATCAATAAAATCAACCTTATTTTTTAACTCTAAAATTAATCGTTCTGCCGTTTTTTTCCCAATCCCTTTTATCTCGGTAAGTAATTTGGGATCATTGTTTAAAATAGCATTTTGGATGATATAGAGAGGGCTTCCCATAATATCAAGACCAACCTTGGGGCCGATACCTGAAATGCTGATTAATTTTTCAAATAATAGCTGCTCTTTTTCATCTTTAAAACCATACAAAGTTATTGCATCTTCTTTTACGTTTGTGTAGATGTATAAAGCAATTTCCTGTTTATTTTCAAGCTCCGGCAAAAGAGCATTACTCGCAAAAACTTTGTAGCCGACATTCCCAACGTCTAACAAAAAGTATTTTTCATGCTTTACTAAAATTTTTCCTTTTAAATAACCAATCAAAATAATTTATATTAAAAAACACCCTTCATCTAAAGCTTATCAAACTATAGAAGCATTGACAATTAACTTTAAATTTGCTAGTATGTAGGGAATTTCTTTTTAAGAAATAATAATAAAACTAAAAAGATGAAAAAACAGAAAAAAAGAAGAGTTCTAATCTTAAGCTTACTGATTACATTTTCATTAAATATTACTGCTTATGCGGTTTTAGATGACTTAAGTAATATAGAAAAAAGCTATGAAGAATACCAAGAGGAGCAAGTAAAACTGGTATGAAGCAAAAAAGCCATCATGGAAAACAGAATGGGGAAATTAAAAGATATGTTGATTGAGTCTTTTGATTCTTTTGAAGATGCGGAAAAACAAATTGCAGAATATCAGAAAGAATTGGAACCAATTCAGCAAGAAATTACGACTCTGAAAGAACAAATCAAAAATCTTGACTATTTGCTGGACAGAACCAACACCAAAATTGCAAATATTAACCTTTTGATTGGAAAAAGGGAAATGGATATTGAAGAATTAATGTGAAAAATTGAGAAAAGCAATATCGAAATGGATTCCCAGAAAAACATGATCAAGCATTATCTACAGCTTTCATATCGCCAAGAGCAAACTTACAAATCAGATGATGAAAACAAAAACCTTATTAACCTTCTGCTTACAGATACAAAAGTCTCTGAAACAATGCAAAAAGAAGTTTATTTTGATGTAATGGAAGATGCTCGTCGTCAAATTTTCTACAGACTTGCACTTGCGAAAAATGAATTTCAAGATAATCAAGCGAAATATAATAAAATGCGAAAAAGCTTAGGCAACCTGCACGCTTTGGTTGAAAAAGAAAAAGAAGCCTTCAAAGAACAACAAATGGCAAAAGAGGATTTACTGGCTGAGACAGAAGGCAGAGAGGCTGAATATCAAAAACTACTCAAAGAATCAAAAAAACAACAAGAAGAATCTGCATTTGAAATCGAAAACCTCCAGGATAATTTAGAGCTAATTCGGGGTAAATTAAAATTATTTGATGATGAGGAAGAGAAAGAAATTTTAGAGAAATCAAGTGAAATTAATGAAGAAAAAGGGGCGTATAGTCTTGATTTTATTGACGATGAGAGCGAGAGTTTCTTTATCTGGCCGGTTTCTCCAAGTGGTGGAATTACTGCTTACTATCATGACAGCAGTTATAAGGAACACTTCAAAGTGGTGCATAATGCTATAGATATCCGTCAAAGACAAGGATCTCCGATTTTTGCTCCTGCAAATGGTTATGTCTATAAAGCAAAAGACAATTGAATGGGTTACAGTTATATGATTTTAGCTCATAAAGACGGTTTAATGTCAGTTTATGGACATTTGACGGAATTCATGGTGGAAGAATGAGATTTGGTCCATTCAGGTGATTTAATCGGTCTTACAGGTGGTATGCCAGGAACAAAAGGAGCCGGCTGGATGACAACAGGTCCTCACCTACATTTTGAAGTCTACAAAGATGGAGTACACGTAAACCCGCTTGATTATCTACCTTTGGATGATTTGCCAATTGAATATATTCCCGCAGAGTATCTAAAAAAGATGAAATTGCAATAAAATTGTTTTTCTCAAGAGCTTTTCCTGAGTCAGGCTTGCCTCAAAAGGAAAAATAAAAAATACTTTTTATAGCTGTAAAAAAGAGTAATTCAAATTGCTTACTTCTTTAAAAATAAGTATATTGTCCGTACTGATTTGATCATTTTTAGAATGCAAAAAATAAAAAATAAAAAAAACTTATTTTTAGTTATGTTGCTATTTAGCAGCTTAGGCATGTTTCACTTTTGTTTGGAAAAAGCTTACGCCTCCAAAATTCCTCAGGAATATATTAAAAAAATTGAATTAAAGGACAGAATTTATAAAACAGAATTAAACACAGCAAAACATCCGAATTTTTTTGACATTTACACAAAGTACTACTACAAAGATCAAGAAATAAAATTTGCTTCAGGTAGCTTGATTTATGGTTATGTTGCTTTCAATCATGAAATTGAAAGTCGTGAAGTTTGGGGTATTAGCAGGGGAGCCATTGCTGATTATATTAGCAAAGAACTAGTCCCAAAATACAACAGGGAAATGCAGCCGGTACGTATATTTCGTAATCCGGAGAATGGCAAAATAGAATTTGAAGGTTATGCTGTCAATGGTCGTCAAATCAATATCAATAAACTTACAAACTTAATCGTCGATTCTTTAAAAAATGAAGTGGACACGATTGTTCTGCCTTTTGATTATGAACCGTCTGTTTTAAAAGTGGAAGATAAAGAATTATCAGAGAAGGGGATTGAAGAACTTATTGCTACCGGAGAAAGTAACTTCACAGGTTCCTCTTGGAATAGAAAAACCAATATCCGCGTTGGTATGGAAAGTTTTAACGGTTTTTTACTCGAAAAAGGAGAAATTTTCTCAATTGGTGAAGAGCTAGGCTCAATTACTGCTGCAAAAGGCTATAAAAGTGAAATGGTAATAAAACACGACGGAACAAAGCCTGAATTGGGAGGCGGTTTATGCCAAGTTTCCACAACAGCTTTTCGCGCTGCTTTGCAGGCAGGCTTTGAAATTGTAGAACGCTGGAACCATTCTTATGCAGTTACTTACTACGAACCATACGGCACTGACGCAACGATTTATTTCCCCTTAAAAGACTTTAAATTCAAAAACAATACAGACGGAGCAATTTTAATTCAAACCTATATCGATGAAGAGAAATCGCTGGCTTATGTAAATTATTTTGGCACAAGGGACGAAAGAAAAGTAAATATATTAGGACCTTATGTCTCTCATTGGAAATATCCCAGCACAAAAAAGTTTGAACCCGATCCCAACAAGAGAAATGCGCAAAAACATATTCTAAACACCGCCTATAACGGATTAAGCGTTTACTGGCAGAGAGATGTCTCTGACCCGAATAATCTCGAAGTCAAAAGCTCAACAGGTACTACTCCTCTCTTTATGACTGGTGCTTCATTACCAAACTATGATTTATCCAGTATCTATAGACCGGCCTCTCTTTTTCCTACAGATGAAGAAAGAAAAAAGAGAGAGTTAAGAGAACAAGAGAAGCTTGAAGCTGCAAATAGTGAATAATTCCCATTGTTAAAAGAAAAGAGATTAAAAAAGGGGAAAGTTTAATCAAAAACTTTCCCCTTCGGTTTTTCTTGCTAAAAAAACTTAGCTCCTTTCGTCATCGGCATATACATGGATATACTCATCTTTATCATAATGAAAGAGATCTTCCGGATTAAAAAACCTTTTTACCTCTTCTCGAGCGTTTTCAGATGAATCAGAAGCATGTACAACGTTACTTTGGACACTCATTGCCAAATCTCCACGAATAGAACCAGCATCCGCTTCGCGAGCTTTTGTAATTCCGCATAAGATTCTCACAGCTTCTACAACTTCTACCCCTTCCCAACAAAGAGCAATCACAGGTGAACTTTGCATAAAATTCGAAATACCGGGAAAAAACGGCTTATCAGCAATGTGAGAATAGTGTTCACGCAAAAGAGCATCGTCAAGTCGCATCATTTTCATTCCAACCAGTTTGAGTCCTTTTTTCTCAAATCGTTGAGTAATTTCACCAACAAGACCTCTTTGAATCGCATCCGGTTTAATAAGTACAAGTGTTTTTTCCATATGTTTTGAATTAAATTATAATGAGAAAATTTACTCAGGAAGTTTTATATATCTTCAGATATTAGTCAAGAAAGAAATTAATTTTCAATAATGTGCTTAGCCGGAGCGGGATCACCATCATTGGGTTCGAGAGTAATTACAACTTTTGTGTAATTACTTTTATCACCTTCCGTTTGATAGTCTAAAATCCATGTTTGGGCCTGTGTATCAAAAAACATTTGTCCCGTGGAGAAAAAATCATTTGTTGATTTTTTTACCAGCCACCCTTCGTAAAATTCATTGTCTTTAAGCCTCGGCATATTTTTAGCGACAACTTTATGAAAAGTTACATTGTTTTCAACCTTAAGCCACGCTTCTCCCGAAGCGTCACCTCCTGAAACATCTTCAAGTAATATGGGTGGACCTGAGAAAACTTCTTTCAAACTATCTCCTTTTTGACACTTTTTGTTAAAATAAGCCCATTCTTCACAAAAAGAACCATCATCAAAATGACAAATGCCTTTGGATCCTTCAGCATCTTCGGCAATTGTTAATTTTCCTCCTGTTTCTTCACAATGTAAAGAAGCCGGATTTACAATTTGAAGATTATCTTCCTCTGCTTCTTTTTGTTTGCATCCAGAGATGATAATGGTTATGAGAATTAGAAAAATTACGGATGTTTTTTTATTTATCATGGTGTTTAAGATGGTTATTGAAGTATTTTATTTCTCTTCTCGTACTACTTGGTAAACTGCACAATTTTTTTCTGTTAAAGCTTTAAGAACTTCCGGTACTTGTTCATTGTGAATAAAAAGATAAAGACCATCTTCTTCTTCTTTGATCTGATCTTCGGCTAAAAATTCCAAATTTTTTATTGTTTTTTGTGCAGTTTCTTTATCTCTTATTTCAAAATAAATCCAGCTTCTTTCATCAAAATAATCCGATGGATGAGATTCTCTTTCTTTTGCATTTGCCATATTTTATAAAATTTAAGAAATATTATAATTTTCTAAGCTAATTTTCTCAATTATTTATGTCTAAATCAACGATTTTTATTTATATAATTTTTATTCCTTGCGCTTTTATTCTTAGGTTTTTTACATATCGCTCAAATTCCTTAAGACTCATATTCTTTTCAGCCATCAATTCTGTTTTTTGAGCAGAAGTCATGTTTTCAATCACTTCCAGCATTAACTGTGGATCATTTTCAAACTCTGCATCCGTTGTTTCACTTACTTTTTTTATCAAGTAGGAGTTTCTTTGCGGTTTTTTTGACTCTAGCAGTTTTTAAATCAATTGGTTTATCAGATTTATCCATGTTTATCTTTTAATAATTCTTGAAAACGTGCTGCGCATTGCGCTTGAATACTTTTTGGAAGTTGTCCATTGCGAATTCCTAGATTCTGTCCAAGCCACTTACAATTTGATGCAAAGGTTGTTTGTCATCCCGAGCGTAGTCGAGGGATCCCTTTAAATCAAGCATTACTTTGACTTTATAAACATAATTTTAGGATAATACGATCAAAAAAACAATTTTCTACAAGGGATTCCTCGGCTCACTTCGCTCGCTCGGAATGACAGGTAGAGTTAGTTTTTCTGAAGACATGAATTAAAACATTAAAAATCTTGAAATCGATGATATATTTCACCTTTTTCTGAGGCATGTCTTCTTTTTCTGAGGAGAAGTTCTTTTAACGTAATTCTATTATCTAACACTGCCATTAGATCTGCACCATCCATAAGTATCATTGACTTTATGACAGGTGAATCAACTTTTGTGCTTTCAGAGGAAAAGCCGTTAATTGATATATAAAGTCCTAGAGTTATTTTTAATTTGCCTGCAATCTTTCCGCCAAAATTATATAAGTCACATGCTTGGATGGGGGCTTTTTGCCACTTAGCTTCCAGTAAATAATCTTGGCTGTCAAAGGAAAAGGCTCCGTCAATTTGTTCTCCTATAATTTTAAAAGATTTCTTTGGATTTAAATCAAAGACAACAAACAGTTCATTCAAAAATTTTTCAAACATAATTCCGCGTTTTTGGGCATCTTTTTCAGCAGATAGTCTTAAAAAATCTCCATGCAATTCATTAATTTTATCCTGACTGCTTCTTTTTTCATCTATCATTGATTTATATGCAGCTTTTCTTTTGTCTTTTCTTTCTTTTTCCTCTTTGAGGGTAAAATATCCTTTGGCATGTTTACGTAATGCGTTCACAGCAACTTTGGCTTTCTCAATTTTCATTTCTGAATCTTCCCATTGTTTTAAATGAGAAAAATCGTCTATATGCATAACCGTGTTAAATAGTTGAAGTAAGTCATCATTATATCTTTCTAATTTTGATGCCATTCGATCAACTATTTGAGAAACACTTTCATGTTTATAGTTATTTTCCCAGTCAACTGTTGAAATAATAGCTTTATTTTTAATGGTGTGATAAATAAAGCTTCTAAGATCTTTTTTTCGCCAATAGATATGAGTCAGAGCTTCTTTTAAAGCTTGAATTGCATTTGGTGAAAACTTTTTCATTTATGTTTTTTTAAATTAATCTATTGAAATAAGTCTATTGTCAAATACTCAACTACAATTTCTCTCTCAATCCATTTTCCCATTTAGCTACAACTTCACTCACTGGTAAATCAATGATTGTTTCGTCTCCATTGGTCACAGTGAATTGATGATCTTCAGTTGTTTCACCGATTTCTACAGCATCAATCCCATATTTTCCAAAAGCTTCTTGAAGCTTTGTTAGATTTTCAGGAGCAACTTCCATAACAAATCCTCCTGTTTCAGAGAAGAGTTTTTGTATTACTTCCCCTTGAAAAGGGGATTGAGGGGTTTGTCTCAAGGGGTTTTTTTGTAGGTTGATCTTCATACCAACTTTCCCACGATTTGCAGGAATGTTTTGCATAGAAGTAGGGTAGGTCATCTCAGCTAGAGCTGTGATCATTCCACCCATTGAAATATCATGCGCTGCTAAAACAAGTCCCGCATCCACAGCATCAATCATTCCATAGATTTCATTCTTCGCTGTATCAAAATCAGGTTTTGGAACATTCGCACCAACTTCATTAAACATTTTATAAAACTCACTTCCTCCAAGCTCATCTCTCCTCTCTCCTACTAAGACAATCTTACTGTTTGTATTTTTTAACTCAGTTGTAACTGCTTTGTCTGCATCTTTAATATTCCCAATACAACAAATAATCGCGCTAGCATCAATCGAACCTTTCTTTGATTCATTGTAGAAGGAAACATTTCCTGAGATATAAGGCGTCGCATTCTCAGGATGTTCTTTGAGTTTTACAGCATTCGCTGTGTCAGCAATTCCTTGTACACCTTCCGCAAATTCCCACATTTGTTCCGGTTTTTCCGGATTTCCATAGTTCAAACAATCCGTCATTGCCTGTGGAGTTCCACCTACTGCAGCTACATTTCGCATTGCTTCAATTACAGCATTAACACCTTGGTAATATGGAGAAAGACGAGAATATCTTGAAATTGCACCAATTCCAAACAAAGCACCAACTTTTTTCGCTTCAGCCGGCACATCTTCATCAATTAATGGCGTGATTACGGCACTATCGGCTTCACCGGCTTCAATTTTCGTCATTCCTTGTACTTGCTTGTCATACGCTTCAAAAACAGGCTTACGAGAAGCTAAATTCTCACCTGAAATCATATTTAAAAAATGTTCTTGAATTTCAGAGTTTTGAATGTTCAACTCAGGTTCTGAAAGATTTTTTTCCTGAGCTTTTACTTCACGATCGTAGAGTAAGCCTGCCGTAATGTCTTTCGGATCAGCATCACACAGCACATCACCATTGTAAGTCAGCGTATAATTTCCTTCCTTCACTTTACCAACCAAACTCGCTTGTGCGCCTTCGGACACATCAGGAAGCGCCCACTGTTTATTATAATGATCCAAGACCATTTGAGTTAGATCAGGATGAACCGCCCATGTGAAACGTTCTTGTGTTTCACTACATGCAATCACTGATGGATGCAGTCCGTCTAAAGCTACATGGATTTTTGATAAATCCACATCAGCGCCAAATCCGGCTGCTTCCGCAAGCTCAATTGTCGCACAAAGATTTCCTCCTGCTCCCATGTCTTTGAACGCGACATGATCAATTGCTCTATCTTCTGGGTTTGAAGGTAGAGGAGTGTGCTTTAGTTTTTCAAATAAAGCGTAAGTCGAAGCTAAAATATGTCTTTTTAAGAAAGGATTTGGTTCTTGAACCGCTCCTTTGTTTGCTTCTTTGTCAGCTTCGTCAAGTTCCACACTGGCAAATGCTGCACCTCCCATACCACTTTGATCGGTTGGCTTACCAATAATAATCAGATCATAACCAACCTCAGCGGCTTCTTCCGGTACGTACGAATGAATAATATCCTTTTCACGGACAAGCCCTGCCGCCACTACATTGACCAGACAGTTTTCATTGAAAGAATCATTAAACTCAATATCTCCACCGAGATTCGGTACTCCGATCGGATTCCCATAACCTGCAATTCCTTCTACAACTCCTTTTGCAATTAAACGATTTTGCGAACGATTAATATCTCCAAAACGTAATGGATCAAGACAACCGACTACTTTAGCTCCCATACAAGCAATATCACGCACGCATCCTCCGATTCCTGTTGCAGCACCTTCATACGGTACGATTTGTGAAGGATGGTTATGACTTTCATGCCCTACTACAATTCCCCATCTTTCTCCCTCAACGGCACATAGTTCTACAATTCCAGCATCTTCCTTTGGTCCCATGATGATGTTTGGTCCGTCGGTAGGAAGTTTTTGAAGATAAGGACGGGAAGAACGGTAAGAAGAGTGCTCGGATCCCTGAATTCCCCAAATAATCGCTTCTGTCAGAGTAGGGGAACGACCAAGCATTGTTTCGATTTTGCGTGCTTCTGTAGCGGTTAATCCGATTTTATTCTCTTGTAAAATTTTTTCGACTTCTGCATCTGTCATTTCTGAGAAATGGAGTTGTTCTTGCATGAAAGGGGAGTATTAAAATATTTTAAAATAGATGGTTTCATTGTAGAGGATTAGGGGGATTTGTTAAGACTATTTTTAAAATTAAAGAAAAAAAATATTATAAAACATCTTAGGCATTCGGTCTACATGATCATTATTGACTTTTCGTTTTATAGTTGTATTATCGTCTCCTTTTTTAAAAAGAATCTTTAAATGTCTATAGGTCTAAGAGAAACAGGTGTCAGGAATGATATACAAGAACCTTCTAAAGGGGATCTTTTTATAGGCAGAAACCTAGAAGTTCGTAAATTCATAGAAGAAGAAGGGGAGCTTGGAGAACATTCTGTTGAAGTAAGGAAAAAAGTTTTAGTCCTTTTTATAAAAGAATTGTTCAAAGACAAGCAAGATAATTTGTCTGAGGCATTCAAAGCTATTAATTCAATGAAGCCAGATCAGAAGATTTTTCTTTTAGAGCCAGTCGCTAATCAATTAGAAAAAATCATCCAAGAAAGTCAGCTAGAATTTATAGAAAAAATAATGCCGCAAATTTTGCACATTAAAGAAGGTAGTTCACAAAGGGGTTAATCCTGCACAAGATACATTGTGCAGGATTATATATCCGTCCAACCCTATACTTCTCTTCGTTTTTCTTTTAAATAAAAGCTTAAATTAAAAACTTGCGATTTAAGGCGTTTTTTTATTTTTTTGGTATTTATACTCTGAGGTATTTTTTCGCAAATCGATTTTTTAGAATTATCCCCTATTTTTACTTATATTGTTTTTCCGGCTTGTCCGGAATCTTAAGTTTTGAGGTTGTGATTCAATTCAAACTAAAATGTCTTTTATAGATTCTCATCAAGCGAAAATGACGTTTTTTTTTGGATTACTCTATCCGTAAAAAGAACTCCTTTCAAATGATCCATTTCATGTAAAGCTATTCGAGCATTTAAGTCTTTCAAAATCACCACATGAGAACGTTTTTTTTCGTCTGTAAATTTTAGTTTAATTTCTTTTGGTCTTTCAACATTGCCCCAGACACCAGGAAGAGAAAGGCAGCCTTCTTCGGCAATTACCTTTTCTTCAGACTCATTTAAAACTTCAGGATTTATCATTACAATAGGGGCTTTTTGACCAATTTTAATAATGATTAAAGCCTTATTTACACCAACTTGAGGCGCAGCGAGTCCTATGCCTTCGCTAGACTCTAAAGTCTCTTTCATTTCCGTAACGAGCTTTTTTATCTTCTTGTCAATTTTTTCAATTTTGACTGACTTTTTACGTAGATTTACGTTGTTTTCACCGACGAGAATTTGCATATTTAAATTTAAGAGCTTTCAATTAAGGGGGGCATTTTAGACTTATGTCTGTTATTTTTGATCATTTGTAGAACTTTTTTAACTTGAGGATTTGTTTGATCCTCTTTTCCTTCTTCTATTTGAAGCAAAATGGCATCTAAATTTTTATAGGATATACCCATTTCATCTTCGTCTGTTTGCCCTTTTCGAAGTTCCGCACTCGGAGGTGTTTCGATGAAATATTTCGGGATATTTAAGTGTCTCGCAAGTTTATAGACTTCTTTCTTGTACAAAGAGCCAATTACCTCCACATCAGCCGCCAAATCACCATATTTGGTTCCATAGCCTACCATTATTTCACTTTTATTGGAAGTACCTAAGACAAAGGTCTCTTGAGAATTTGCGTAGTTGTAAAGCAAGCACATTCGAACTCTTGCTTTCAAATTCATTTTAGAAATTTCATTTTGCACCCAAGGCAGATCTTTGTATTTAAGTAAAAAAGGGACAATATCAATATTTTCATACCTTACTCCTGCATCACGTGCCAAAGCAATTGCATTTGTAATGTTGCTGTCCTTTGTTAAGCCTTTTTCCGGCAAAATTAAAGCCGTTACATTGTTTCTTCCCAAAGCTTCTACTGCCAGAGAGAAAGTTACAGCTGAATCAACCCCTCCCGACAGACCGACTACTCCCCTTCGAAAACCAGTTTTTTCAAAGAATATTTTTAGGTTATTGACGATATTGTTATGAATTTTCTCCATTCGTAATTATATTAAAATTTAGCCGTCATTCTGAGCGTAGTGAAACGTAGTCGAATAATCTAGTGATTCTTAAGTTTCATTGTCGCGGGATTACTCAGGATAACGAAAGATGATTAATTCGTAATTAAGTTAAGTAATCCTCCTTTTTCAATCATTTCAAGAGCGAACTCAGGCAAAGGAATAAAAGAATATTCTTTCTTCTGTGTTAAATTTTGAATAATCCCCTTCTCTAAATCAATTTTTAACTCATCACCATCATTAATTTTTTTATCAATATTTTTTGATTCAATCGCCAAAAATCCGTTATTTAAGCTGTTTCTATAATAAATACGGGCGAAATTTGAAGCAATTACAGCTTGCACTCCTGCCCCACGCAAAGCCCAAACAGCATGTTCCCGACTTGAACCGCAACCAAAATCATCGCCTGCAATAATAAAATCACCGGGTTTAACTTTTTTTACAAATTCAGCATCAATATCCTCCATAGCATATTTAGCAAGTTCTGATTCTTGATCGCTTGTTAGATAGCGGGCAGGAATTATTTCGTCTGTATTGATATGATCTCTTTTATAAACATGTGCAAATCCTCGCATTTCAAAATAAATAAAAAAATAAAATTACCTTTCACTTAAAGCAATTCTCAAACCAATTGCAATCAAAATTCCACCGAACAGTTTATTAATTGCATTCTGAAATTTACCATATAAATTGTAAATTTTTTCATGAGTAAAGAAAATTGCTACCAAAGAAAACCACATAATCGTACTTGCTACCATTATTAGACTAATGACAAAAATTACAGGTTTGGAAGTTTCAGGAGTAACAACAAAAGTAAACAAGCTAAGAAAGAAAAGTGTTGCTTTTGGATTTAATATATTTGTTAAAAAACCAATTTTTACAGCCTTCAAAGAGCTTATATCATTTTTACGTTTTTGTTTGCTAAAATGAATCTCTTCAAAGTTTGCCATAAAGGATTTATAGCCAATGTAGATCAGATACCCCGCTCCCAAAAATTTAATTATATTAAAGATAAGAATAGACTTGGAAATAATCAAAGCTAATCCTGCAATACAATAAAAAATATGCACAGCAATACCTAATCCAAAGCCAATTGCTGTAAAAATCCCCGTTTTTCGAGAATAACGTAAAGAGTTATTAACCGCCATAAAAAAATCCGGCCCCGGACTCACTAATGCCAGAAAGTGTAAAACAGCCACTGATCCAATAAAGAAAAATGTTTCCATCGGCAATAAATATTTTAGTTATATAACATTTTGTTTTCTAAATAGTGATCTAAAATCACTAAATTTACCATACTTTCCGCCACAGGTACTAGGCGAGGCATAATCAATGGATCGTGCCTACCAATAATTTCAAGCTCTTCTCCATTTTTTGTTTTTTGTCTTTGAGCGATAGAAGGAGTCGGTTTTACTGCAATGCGCATGAGCATATCTTCTCCATTCGAAATTCCTCCGTATATCCCCTCTTTTTTCTGATTCATCTGAGAACCTTTCATAAGAATCGAGTCAAAGCCACTGCCAATCTCAAACCCTTTTACCGCACCAATACTCATTAAGGCTTTGGCAAAATCAGCTTCTAATTTAGCAAAAACAGGAGAACCTAAATTAGGTATCATGTTTTGGATAACAATTTCAACCATACCTCCCAATGAATCTTTTTCTTTTTGAGCTTGTTTTACTAACTTATCCCAAATTTCTACTACCTCCAAATTTGGAGCACGGAAAGGATTTTTTTCAATTACTTCTAAGTCAATTTCATTTACCAAAATATCTCCAATCTGTTTTGTGTAAGCTTTTACATTCAAATCATTTTTAATGGTTTTTAAAACTTTCTTGGCAATACTACCGGCAATCACGCGCCCTACAGTTTCACGTCCGCTTGATCTTCCCCCACCTCGATAATCACGAAGTCCATATTTGTTTTGATAAGTTTCATCTGCGTGACCGGGTCTAAAAAGATCTTTTATCTTGTTATAATCTTGAGGTTTTTGGTCTGTATTAAAGACAACAGCAGTGATTGGCATACCTGTGGTTCTACCTTCAAAAACACCGGACAAAATTTGGACCTCATCAGCTTCTTTACGAGGCGTTGTTATTTCGCTTTGTCCCGGTTTACGCCTGTCAAGTTCTGCCTGAATATCTTTTTCATTTAGTTCAATCTTCGGCAAGCAACCATCAATCACAGCACCAAGAGCAACTCCATGTGATTCACCAAATGTTGTAACACGAAAATTTTTACCAAATGTGTTCATTAAAACTATTTTTTAAGCTGTAATATTAAATTTATCAATCAATTTTTTTCCCTTTTTCTTTATAAAACTGTTTGTAATCTTTCAATCTTTCCTAGTTTTTGATTCTCCCTTTCTTCTACCTCAATCCTTACCTCTATTTTTCCACAAAATCAGCTGAAAAACAAAAGAATTTACTTTGATCTTGTAATATTTTCTTTAATAACTAGAATGAACTTACTCTAAAATTTAAAATAAAAAAATATGTTCAAGAGATTTTCACTTTCTTTCCTAACGTTAATTTCAATTGCCTTCACTTTTAATGCCTTTGCCGAGCAATTAAACACAGAAAAAAAAATACCCATCAATGTTTTTGTACGTGAAAATTGTCGACATTGTGCAGATGAAGAAGCTTTTTTAAGTGAGCTTGCAAAAACTCGTGATGACTTGAAAATTACTTATCATGACATTGGAGAAAAAGAACACAAAGAGCATTTTATCCAAATTACAGAGCTTGAGGGGATCACCAAAACCACGCCTATAACATTGGTTGGAAATGTGGTTATTCAAGGGTTTGACTCTGCAGAAACAACAGGAAAACGTATTGAAAGCTTAATTGAACTGAGTAAGGAAATTAACGCTCTGGATTTTGAAGAGTATATCGCCGCAGGTGGTGTAGGCAAGGTTGAAACCATCGAAGGTGCTACCTGTGACGAAGAGGGTGAAATTCCTTGTGAAATAGAAACAGGATATCTCGTCACACTTCCTTTTATTGGCGTAGTCGATTTACAAAAATACTCATTACCGACAATGTCTATATTGCTTGGTTTTGTGGACGGATTTAATCCGTGTGCAATGTGGGTTCTTGTAACATTCCTACTTGTTTTAGTTCAGATTGGAGATAAAAGAAAAATGTTCCAGATCGCAGGAATCTTCATTATTGCAGAAGCAATCATGTATTACTTGATTCTAAATGTCTGGTTAACAACATGGGATTTCGTAGGACTTGATAATATTATTACTCCATTAGTCGGAGTTGTCTCAATTGGAGGGGCTTGTTTCTTCCTATACGAGTTTTGGACAGGAGATGGAACTTGTAAAGTTACCAGCATGGATCAAAGAAGAAAAACAACAATTAAAATAAATAAATTGATCGAATCTCCAATGACCTGGCTCACTTTCTTCGGAATCATTGGGCTGGCTTTCTCGGTTAATATTATTGAATTTGCTTGCTCTATCGGTATTCCTCAAGCATTTACCAAAATCTTAAACATTAACATGCTTTCGGGTCTAGAACGTCAGCTTTATCTAGGAATCTATACTTTCTTCTATATGGTAGATGATTTTATTGTCTTTGGAATTGCACTTTATAGCATTGAGAAAATTGGAATCACACATAAGTATGCCCGTTGGACAAACTTAATAGGAGGAATTGCAATGTTAATTCTCGGAGGGCTGCTTATCTTTAATCCAACAGCTTTATTATTTTAAATAAATTTAAAAACATAAAATCCTTCTTTTAGGGATTTTTAATGCGGTCTACGGCGTTCGTTCTCTTTGTTAGTTTAATTCCACTTCCAAAAACCATAAATATTCATACTTCCTACGAGTAAATTTGCGCTAATTTCAGCAATACTTCCTGTAATAAATCTAGGCTGTATTACCAACTGCAAAAGCAAAGAACTCGCTTCTTTGCTTTTGTGTTAATAAAAAGATTCCAATAAATTGGTAAATCATTCCGGTCTAATCCAAAAAATAAAAATCGAAAACAGATTCAAGAAGTTGCTGAATGGTATTTTGCATAAAATGTGTTAAATACTTTTTTTTGAAAGACCTAGATATTTAGATATGTTTTAAGCAGCTCATTAAATAATTGAAATTTTTTATATTTCAAGAAGTGCTCAATTCATAAGATGAAAATACTCGTAAGCTCATTTATTTCTTAAGAAAGAAGAGGCTTATAAACCTCTTCTTTTAAATTTTAGTTAGAGTTCTTTGACAGGCAAACAAATTTCCACAATATGGATTCCTTCCGGATGTTCTTTTGGGCTATTCAAGTATATCTCATAAGCAGGACGATCATCGGGCTGGTATCCGCTTTTTGGAAGCCAATCTTTATAAAGGGATTCCCAAGCTTTTTCATATTCTCCGGAATTTTTTAATTCAAAACGAGAAACAGCATACTGACCTTCTTGCATAAGCTGCTTACCAATTTTTCCACTTACCTCAACTTCCGAATCAACAGTCAAACAAACATCAAGTCTTAGTCTGTCCTCATCTGTGAAACTTGGATTATCGTAATAAATTGAAAGAAATTTTGTATCTTTTTGAATTAAACCTCGTGGTCCTGCCCATCCGCACAATTCTCCAAATAATTTTTCGAAAAGTTCAGAATTACCCTTATAATCACCAATATGACGAACATAAGCCAGATGCATTTCCGGCATTTTTTTTACTTCTACTTTCATAATATTTTTTGTTACAGATTTAAATGTAGCTTGAGGTCGACTCTCAAGTTCATCATATTTATATTCGCAAATAAAATCTTTTCCAATCTTGCTATTCATGTGTCCGATTTTGCGATTTTTACGAAATTCGCTTGGAGTTTGTTTGAAATAATGCTTAAAAGCCTTGGCAAAGGATTGAGAAGAAGCAAAACCACACTTTAAGGCGATTTTTGTAATTTCCATTTCTGCATTATACATCAGTAAAAAAAGTGCCTTTTCCAGACGAATTCTTTTTATATAAATATTTAATGTCTCTCCCATTATTGCTTTAAAAATACGGTGAAAATGAAATGGAGAGAAATAGGCTTGTTTAGAAATTTTTTCTAAAGTAAGGTTTTTGTTAATATTTTTCTGAATATAATCAATTGCTCGATTTACCCGAGAAACGTATTCGTTGTATGATTTATTGGGATAGGCACCTCTTTGCATTTGAATCAAGTTCAAAAAATCGTTCGTAAAATCGCATTCTTTTTATTGAAATAAAGTTTTTTTAAGGCAGAGATGGTGGGCCTGGCTGGAATTGAACCAGCGACAAATCGGTTATGAGCCGACTGCTCTAACCCCTGAGCTACAGGCCCTCAAGGTTAGCAATGAATTATC
>JANQMV010000044.1 GCA_028279865.1 Candidatus Altimarinota bacterium
ACTTGGACAAGTTCGGGTGCAACTTCTGCAACTTTAAGTTCAGCTACGGGAAGTGTTGCCTTATCAGATAGTCAAATTGTGGCACCAACGACGACAACAGCCTATACGCTTACGGTGACTGGCTCAGGATGAACCGCTGTTTGCCCTGCGAGCGTGAACGTTAATCCCCCTGGCGGAAGTAGCTCAAGTTCTAGCTCTAGCTCCAGCTCTAGTAGTAGTTCAAGTGGAGGTGGAGGGTGAGGCGGTTGAGGGGGAGGATGAGGAACACGCTATATTAGTTTAGATATTGAAAAAATGATTAGTTTAAATGGCAGTGATTTCTATGATGCAGATAGTGCAGAAGCTGCTTTATTGCTGAAAAATGCTTCGAATAATTTAGTTTTCTACAAAGTAATTATTGAGAATAAAAGTCCAATTAACCTAGAAAAAGTACAAATTAGCGATATTTTTGAAGCACAAAAAAGTGAAATATCTCAATTACTTGTACGCAATGTACGTGATGCAATTTATACCGATGGAATATTTGCGCTTGAAGAATTACCGAAGAGAACGAAGGCAACTTTTACATATCAAGCAACCTTAAAAACCAAATCAGGTCTTGCAAATGTGAGTGCTTATAATCAAGTAGAAGTTGTTGACTATGAAATAAAGAGCAGGACAAGTTATAGAAAAAAAACAGGTCAAAAAGATCGAGCTTATGTCATTATTCCAGAGAATGAGATAGATCGTTCTTTGCGCAAGTATAGCAACAAAAAAATGATTGCTGATGGAGATGAAGTGATCTATACAATCTTCTTCAAAAATGAGTATGAATATGATTTACGTAATGTTGTTTTTACAGATGATTATGATGAAAAACGTTTAGAGATAATCTCTGCTTCTGCAGAAAATGATGGTTCAGCACTTAAATTTAAGCGCACCATCATTCGTCCCGGACAATCAGTGATTTTTAGATATACAGCCAAAGGAATTAATAAAGGAGAAAAAGCCGTGCAGGCAACCAATGTGGTTAAAGTCTTTACCGATACTGTAGATTTAAGCAAGGAAGAAGCAGAAGTAAAAATTACGATTTATCCTTTTACGAAGAAAAGAACTCTCTTACAAACAGGTACGGGTCATGCTCTTTTGCTTTGAGCTTCTTTGGGGACGACAATCTTTATAATGCAAAGAAGAAGAAAGATTACGTAAAAATCTGTATTATTTTTTAAATAAATTCATTGCCAATTAAAAAAATCCCAAATTATACCAGTCGCGAGAGCAAAACTAAAAGAAAAAACGGCTACAAATAAAAAGTTCCAATTTACGGCTAAAAAGCTGTTAGTGTCACAATATATTTGTGAACTTTTTAAATTGGCTCAGTCTTTTACTTGAGCGCGTTTTTTTATATTTAAGTGTTCGAAAAACAAGATCTGCACAAGATTAATTGCGTTTCTGAATTTTTGCTAAAAACTCAAATTTACAATAATTCTAAAAAATTGATTTAACCAAATATTGAGAAATTAAATTCTATAGTAAATTTAACTAAAGCATACTAGAATATTTGCGTTTTACAGGTTAGATGAAAAATTAAATTTATAAGTTATAACTAAATATAAAAATGCTCACTAAAATTTTAGGTAAATTTATTGGAGATCCAAATAAAAAAGAGGTTGAACGCCTTCAATTAAAAGTTGCTGAAATTAACCAACTTGAAGAAGAATTACAGCAATTATCAGAAGCGGAGTTTCAAAATAAGACCCAGGAATTTAGAGATCGGATTGAAAAAGGTGAAACTCCTGATGAGCTTATGTTGGAAGCCTTTGCTGTAGTTAAAAATGCTTGTCGGCGCATGTTTGGTCAAAAATTCATGATCGGTAAGCAAGAGCAAGAGTGGGACATGATTCCCTATGATGTGCAGTTAATTGGAGGCATGGTTTTACATGAAGGTAAAATTGCAGAAATGAAAACAGGTGAAGGTAAAACACTTGTGGCAGCTTTGCCTGTTTATCTTAATGCCTTAGAAGGAAACGGTGTACACGTGATTACAGTGAATGATTATTTGGCACAACGTGATTCTGAATGGATTGGTCATTTATATAAATATTTAGGTTTAACTGTTGGCGTGATTGTGCATGGAATTAATGCTGAACAGCGTCGTGAAGCCTATAATGCGGATATTACATACGGTACAAATAATGAATTCGGTTTTGACTATTTGCGCGACAATATGGCAACGGAAAAGGAACAATTGGTACAAAGGGACTTGCATTATGCAATTGTGGATGAAGTTGATTCGATCTTGATAGATGAAGCGCGTACGCCTCTTATTATTTCTGCACCAGCGGAAGAAAGTACTGCTAAATACGTACAATACTCTCGTTTAGTTAAGCAATTGGTCGAAAATAAGGACTATAACATTGATGAAAAATTGCGTGCTGCAACTTTAACGGAAGATGGAATTGCTAAAATGGAAAAGTTAATGGGAGTAGAAAATATTTACACGGAAGCGGGTTTTATTGAAGTCCATCATATTGAGCAAGCTTTAAAAGCTCAGGCCATTTTCAAAAAGGATACAGATTATATCGTAAAAGAAGGAGAAATTATTATTGTGGATGAATTTACCGGTCGTTTGATGCCTGGTCGTCGTTATTCCGATGGTTTACACCAAGCGATTGAGGCGAAAGAAAAAGTTGATATCCAGCGCGAAAGTAAAACACTCGCAACAATTACTTTTCAGAACTACTTTCGCCTATTTGACAAATTAGCCGGTATGACAGGTACGGCTGTTACTGAAGCGGAAGAATTTAACAAAATTTATAAGTTGGAAGTGGTTGTGATTCCAACGCACAAGACTGTTCAGCGTGAAGACAAAGCAGATGCGATTTATAAAAATGAGCGCGGTAAATTTCAAGCAGTGACGCAGATTGTGAAAGAGAAAAATGAAAAGGGGCAACCGGTTTTAGTCGGCACCATTTCTGTTGAAAAAAGTGAAATGCTGAGTCAGATGTTTAAAGTTAACGGAATTGCTCATAATGTGTTGAATGCCAAGCATCATGCCAAAGAAGCAGAAATTGTTGCTAAAGCCGGTCAAAAAGGCGCTGTTACAATTGCAACGAATATGGCAGGTCGTGGTACAGATATCAAGCTTGGAGCAGAAGTTGCAGAATTGGGAGGTCTGGCGATTATTGGTACCGAAAGGCATGAATCACGCCGTATTGACAATCAGTTGCGCGGACGTTCGGGACGTCAGGGAGATTCAGGAGAAAGTCAGTTTTTTGTTTCCATGGAAGATGCTTTGATGCGTATGTTTGGTTCAGAGCGAATCCAAACAATGATGGAAAAGCTGGGGGTTCCTGATGATATGCCGATTGAAAACGGGATGATTTCCAGAGCGATTGAGAATGCACAGAAAAAAGTAGAAGGGCATAATTTTGATATTCGTAAACATGTCGTTGAATATGATGATGTGATGAGCAAACATCGCGAAATTATTTATTCAAAACGTAACAAGGTTTTGAGAAATGCTGACTTAAAAAATGAAATTGAAGAGATGATGAACTCAGAGATTGAATCTCTTGTGATGTCACATACTATTTCAAAATTTACACATGAGTGGAATTACAAAGAAATTTTTGAAACAGTTCAGGCTATTCATAAAGAAGAAACTCTGACGCAAGAGAAATTAGAAGAATTTGCAGAAAGAGAAGATTTAACGAATTTTCTACAAACAACATTGTTGCAATATTATCAAGCGAAAGAGACAGAGCTTCCAGATGCAGAAATTTTACGTAATGCAGAAAGGTCAGTATATTTGCGTGCTATTGATGTTTTATGGATGGAGCATATTGATGAAATGAGTCACTTGCGCGATGCTGTTGCTTTGAGTGGGTATGCGCAGAAAGATCCTTTAATTGTTTATAAAGAAGAGGCTTTTCAGATGTTTCAAAAGTTGCTCAGTAGGGTTCAAGGTAATGTAGTGAGAACTTTGTTTAAAATTGAGATAAAAGTGGAGGCTCCGCCTTTACCAGTTAAGCCTCCGGTGAATTTCGATAATTTACAAACAAATACAGACCAGATTGAAGGTAATGTAGAAAAATCCACAATGGCACAGCAATCAAATCCAATTGTTCGGGGTAATTCTCCGACTGTGGTTAAGGCTGACTCTAATCTGACAAAAGACATGCCAAAGGCTAAAAGAAATGATCCCTGCCCCTGTGGAAGTGGGAAAAAATATAAGAAGTGCTGCGGAAGTTAGAGTTGTTTTGAATTTCAACGGCTGAAAGAATAAAATCACAAATTATTGTGGTTTTATTTTTGATCGAAACGGTAAAAACCAAGGTAAAGCACAAAACTAAAAACAGGCATGATGGTTAAAAGTAACCAGCCGAGAAATTCGTTTTGCAGCAATACATTACAAATTAAATGTAAATAAAAACCCAGTAAAAATCCTTCCACAATAAAAATACTGGGAAAAACCAAGAAACGTTCTTTGGTGACAATTTTGTTTTCTTGTTTGCTAAGAATAAAATAAAGCGCGCGCAATAAATCAAAGCAAATCATAAGCTTAAAAATATTCAAAAAGGAATTACCTTTTGTAATAATGTATTTAAAGTGGTGAAAAACATCATAGGGTTTGGGGATAGGTAGTTCTTTTTCTGTAATCTTAAATTGTTTTTTATACAGTTTAATACGCTTTTTATAGCCTAAATAAGCCTTAGCGTAAGTGAGTCCGAAAATGGAAGTTGTCAGTAAGTGTATGCCAAAAGTTGATAAATACCTTACTCCTAAAACATTAAAAAATTCTGCGCTTGAATTTGTGCTTAAAAGATAAAAGATATTTTCAAAAAATAAGAAACCAAGAGCTGCCATAGCTCCATAGACAATCCCATCAGAAATTTCATTGAATTTTTGTTCTGCCATTTCAAGTCCCACAATGAGACTTCCTCCTTTAATAATTTCTTCTAGCAAAACCGTCAAGACATAAAACCATCCAGCTGACAAAAATATTTGATTGTTGTCAAAGTGGTAAATCGTATCAATGAAAAGCTTGAGCATTAGTCCTCCAAAAGCTGCCCAGAAAAAAACACTAATTAAGGTTGCGAGATTTTCTTGATTTTCTCTTTGATCTGTTTGACAATCTCGTTTATACCAAAGCAGAATAATGATCAAAGCGATAATCAGTGGTGCAATGATGGCGCTGATTTGAGGGAGAGTAAAATGCATTCTAAGAAGTGAGCTGATGGATTTAAGATATAAGATTTGAATTGATTCTTCAAATAAAAAGGAGCAATCCAAACAGATTGCTCCAAAGTTTTTTAAATTTTCGATACTAAAATTATCTCTATATTTTATTACTACAGCCAAGTACATTCACCATTTTGTGTTCAACCATTTCTTGAATAGCATCACGCGCCGGTGCTAAGTATTTGCGTGGATCGAAATTTGAAGGATTTTCTTGAAGTGCTTTGCGTACTGTGCCTGTCATAGCTAATCTTAAGTCCGTATCTATGTTGATTTTACAGACACCCATTTTAGCTGACTTTGCAAGCATTTCTTCCGGCACACCTTTGGCTCCGGGAATTTCTCCACCATACTGATTACAAAGCTCTACAAACTCAGGAACCACTGTTGAAGCTCCGTGTAAAACTAAGGGGTAATCAGGAAGTTTATTTGAAATTGTTTCCAGTCTTTGAAAATCAAGCTGAGGATCTCCGGTAAATTTGAAAGCTCCGTGACTTGTTCCAATCGCAATTGCCAAAGAATCACAACCTGTTTCTTCAACAAATCTTACCGCTTCATCCGGATCAGTATAGGTAGCGTCCTTTGCATCCACTTTCACCGCATCTTCTACTCCCGCCAACTTACCAAGCTCTGCTTCGACAACTACTCCACGAGTATGGGCGTATTCTACGACTTGTTTTGTAATACGAATGTTTTCTTCAAGTGGATGCGCGGAAGCATCAATCATTACTGACGTAAATCCGTTATCAATACAATCCTTGCAAATTTCAAAACTATCTCCATGGTCTAAATGTAATGCAATCGGAATATTCGGTGCATCTTCAACAGCTGCTTGTACAAGATGTTTGAGATAAACTTGAGAAGCGTACTTACGTGCGCCATTGGAAACTTGTAAAATAAGGGGAGCTTTTTGTATTTTAGCTGCGTTTATAATCCCTTGTACAATTTCCATGTTATTCACATTGAATGCACCAACCGCATAATTGCCGGCATAAGCTTTTTGGAACATTTCTGTTGTCGTGACGAGAGGCATAACGTTATTAAATTACGAATTAAAAATACTATAAAGCCTTTAGTTTGAAGGGGGTAAAATTTAATTTTTTTGATTAAAAATCACTGTGATTATGATAGAGTGATTGTGTTTAAAATACAAATTTATCTTTGAAAAACCATACGATTGTCATTCTGAGGAGAGAAGCGAGGTAGGATATCTTCCTTCCATTTGTCATAATTTGAGAACCTTACTTTATTGATCAAACTGCTGGAGTGCTTCTTCATTACCTAAACTCCATTCAGAATGACAAAATAATTTAGAAAGTGCCAACCATTCCTCAAATTCTCAAGGGGGATTTAAATTAAAAACATGAAAAATACAATAAAAATCATTCTCTACAGTATCCCACTAATTGTGCTAGATCAGATTACGAAATTTTATGCTGTTACAGGGAAACTTGCAGGTGAAATTATTCCAAATGTACTGAATTTTTCTTTAAAATTTAATACAGGTATTGCGCTTAGTTTACCTTTGGAGGGAGCGACACAGATTACAATTATTTTTATCATTCTAATTTTAGGAGGATACTATGTGAAGAAACATTTTGACTTATCAAAAATGACAAATCAATTGGTTGTTGCCAGTATTTTAGGTGGAGCAGTGGGAAATTTAATTGATCGTTTTTCTCGAGGAGCTGTTGTAGATTTCATTGCATTTTGGAATTTTCCCGTTTTTAATCTGGCAGATGTTTTTATTTTCTATAGCGTGTGTATTTTGATTTATTTGGAGTTACGGGGTAAGAAATCAATTGATTAGGCTATAAATTTTCTCAAAAGTTTTTTTACCTATCTCCAAGCCGGAATGTCCTCCATAATTTTTGAGTACGATTTTTTGACTGTCAATTTTTTTGGGAAGTCCGCTGTTTATTGTGACTAAGTTGTCATCGCTTGTAACAATATTGATTTGCGTAAAGTGTTTTGCTTTTATGATGTAGTCAGGTAATTTTTTTTGAGGCTTTATCCACTTTGCGGCAGGTAAAAAATACCATGGCCCCCAGTAAATAGCATTTGATCCTAAAAAAGGTGTACCTAAAGTGATTAACTTTTTTGGCTTAATTTTATAGTTCTTAACCCAATAATGTGCAATTAGTCCTCCCATGGAATGCCCTACAATAAAAAGAGGTAAGCTTTTATCAATTGTTAACTTTTTCCAAAATTGATTTACTTTTTTTGTTTGTGTGTCAACATCCCAAACATTCCAGCCTATTTTTGGTAAGTAGATATTGTATCCCAGTTTATTGAAAAAGCTTCCCATTGGTCTCATGGTCAGGCTATTGTGCATAATTCCGGGAATGAGAATAATGTTTCCTTTAGGGGTTTTGTTTTGCTCGATTTTAAAGAAAAAACCACCACCGCAGAAATGAAGATAACTGTAAATCCCGTAAAGAATGCTTTTGATTTTGTTGTATAGTTTGTGCATTTTTTGTTGTTAGTTTTAAGAAAGCAGACCTAGAGAGTTTGTTCAACTGAACTAGAACGCAGACAGCTAAAGCAGTCTGTTCAGAATGTGGGTAACTAAAACAGCTTGCTCAACGGAACAACATGCTTTAGCTTGTTGCTTTTTTAGATTTATTCAATTGATTCCAGAAAATATTTCCCATAGCGTTTTTCTGTTAAGCGTGTATCCAAGGGTACAAAAGACTGTTCAGCATTATTGAGTTTTAAACAATTTTGCTTAAAACTAATAATTGAGCGTGGTAAAGAAAACTCCATGAAACTATTTGTATATTTTTCCTGTCTAGCTTTGATCAGTGGATCTCCGGGAAAATCAAAGACAAGTTTGTTCAGAATAATTGTTTTTAAATCTTTTTCATTGAAATACTCTCGGTGAAAACTTCTCTCTATTCCAAAAATAACGCTTTTATCCGGAAATTGTTCAAAAATTGCTTTAATTTTTTTTACACCACCGCCACCTTGAGGCAGTACTTTATACCCCAAATTTTGCATTTCTACCCCCATTGCTCCGAAGTAGGCGTTGATATTGGCATAAGAGGTAAACAGAACAAGTGTGCGCCCTTTGTTTTCCAGAACAGTTTCTTTAATTAATTCACAAGTTCTGTCAAAAATGTTTTGATTTGTTGGTTTGGAAAGTAAGAAATTTAGATCAATTTTACCTTTTTGTTCTTCTGTGAGAGTGAGGCGTTTTTCTTTCCAAGGGAGATTTTCAACTCCTAAGCTTTGTTTCCAGTAGTCGAAGGTGTATTCATTTTCGCCGTTGATTGTTCCCAAATTTTCATCCAGGCAAATGATTTGCTGATATTTTTCAATAATTTTGTTGGAAAAGTTTTTAAGCTCAATGGTATCAATTTGGAGAATTAAGTCTCCCGAAGGAAAAACGTGAAAAAAGCGAATTTGATTTTCGTGTAATTCTTCAAAAAAATCTTGTAAATCTTTTTGTAAATTCCTGAATTGATTAATTTGAAATTTGTAATTTGTAAAATTTTCTAACCGGCTTAAAAGCTCTTCTAAGGTTAAAAATAATTCTTTAAAATTTTTCCTAATTTCAATAAATCCCAGACGTGTTTTGAGCGTGTTGCTATAGACAACTTTTTGAGGATAAATGAACTCTTCAAAATCTTGAGTTAATTCTCGGTGTAGATATCCCCAGAGCAGCTGCAAATTATCTAAAGCTGGCTGAATTTGATCTTTGTAGTGACTTAATTCGGAAATGTGTTTGAGTGCTTCAAGAGTATTGGTAAAATCTTCTAGTTTTATCTTTTTTGATCCAAAATTAGTTAACGATTTTTCTAAATCTCTGGCTTCACAAATTATCAAATTATGATTTAGGGGTAAGTTTTTTTCCAATAAAATATTTTGATAGGTTAAAACCAGATCGTTTTCTTGGCATTTTTGTTGATTTTGATGAAAAAAACAATTGGCATGCTTTGTACCACTGCAGCCCTCATTTGAACAAAGTTCTTTTTGCCAAATGGGGTAATCATTGTAAGTTAGAGCGATTTCATCCCAATCACCTGCTTCTGTTGTTTCAAGCCAGATAATAATTTTAATAGCGAGGGTTATTTCTGTTTCGCTTAATTTTTCCTTTTTCAAAAATTGCTTAAATTTTTCCAAGCACAAATAATTATGTGCGTTTTTTAAGACACAATAATTATTGATTCCGGAGAGAGACAAGGCTTGGTTAACTTTATTAAGCAGTTTTGGTGAGTAAAAAGCCAAAGTGTTTTTTTCTTCGAGTAATTTTATAATCTCGAGAATAGTTGAAAATTGATGTGGTGATTCCAAGATAGTCCTGTTGCGGGACTGGACTATTTCTTTTAGTTTTTCTTTGTTTTCTAAGGTAATTTCTCTTTGTGGGTTGAGCTTGCTTATTTCTTTTTTTGCTTTTGGTTTTCTTAAATTAACATCAGTAAAAAGAGCGTTGAGAGGAGAAGAATGTTTGCTTAAAAACTGCTGAATTTTATTTAGTGTTTCAGGTGAGAGTTCTTGTATTTTTTGATGAATAATTTTGAGTAGTTCTACTGTCGCTAAAATATCGCCTAAAGCGCGATGTTTATATTTATGCTCTATTTGCAAATTTTCTGATAAAACTTCCAGAGCCAAACTTTTTTCTTCAGGAAAAAATAAGCTGCTTAGGCTGTAAGTATCCAAAGATTTCTGGCTTACTTTGATTCCATTTTTTTCAAGAAAATTAATATCAAATTGAATATTATGCCCGATAATCAAATGATCTTTGATAAAATCTTGTATTTGATTTCTGACCTCTGCCAAGCTTGGTTTATCTTTAACTTCCTCATTGGTAATGCCTGTGATTGCTTGAATTTGAGGGGAAATTTCAACACCCGGGTTAATAACAAGCTCAAATTGTTTTATGATTTTGCCATCTTCAACTAAAATACCGGCAAATTCAATGATTTTATCTTGATCTGCGTTAACTCCCGTGGTTTCCAGGTCAACAGCAATGAAAGT
Source organism: Candidatus Altimarinota bacterium (assembly GCA_028279865.1). Lineage (GTDB taxonomy): Bacteria > Patescibacteriota > Gracilibacteria > JANQMV01 > JANQMV01 > JANQMV01. The sequence goes on from JANQMV010000044.1 coordinate 10,201, forward strand.
TTGTTTTTGAAAAAATGACATCAAGAAAAGAATTAAGAAGAATTTTAAATTATTAATTTTGACAGGCTTGTTTTGTCGATTCTTGTTAAGTTGTAAGCGGTTGGAGCAATACTTTAGGTTTAGTAAGTGACGGTAATATCATCTTCTTCTTGTGCGTAAGGTGCATGTACGGAAACATGACTATTTTCATATTTGATTTGGTAGCCTGTGTGGTAATCATTGGCACAGTCTATAAAATCTTCTGTCAGGCTAGGGTCTGTGGGAAAAAGGTTGATAAAATCTCCTCCAATTAAAGCTGTGCAAAGGTCAATTCCGGTTCCAGTCGCATCTTTCTCAATAAAGCGATATGTTGAAGTGAGTTGATCATTACTTGGTCCTGTGGGTAAAGCTCCGCGATTTTTGATCGTATATTGACCTACCGCACTTAAGATAGTGTTTACATCGCTAAAACGCTTCGCATCATTTGCTGCAGCGAATTGCTTGCTTGGGTTAACAGCTACGATTGTGATTCCTGAAAGAATCGCAATAATGCCAATTGTGATTAATAGTTCAAGCAATGTAAACCCTTTTCTTTTCATTATTTTATGATTATTCGATCCTAAAATAACACTAAAAGAGCGTATTGTAAAATTAATCACTTTGCCGGCTTCTGAGTTCTCCTCCTTCAATTGCTTTCCATTTTCCGCAGCTCATATTTCCTTCCCAGCAGATTTTTTGAGTCTCACAGGTCGGTCCTGCATATCTGAAGATTTCAGGTGCTACTTCCATGACAACATCTAGCATTAGTTGAGCTAATTGCCTAATTTCCCATTGAGCTCTAACACAGAGGCGGTGTTCAAAAAAGTTTAATAATGAGCGTGCATTCATTGTAACAATAATGTTGGTTTTTATGCCTTGCGGTGTAAAAAAGCGCATGTCTTCTGGCTTAAATCCCAAATTTGTAAGCTCATCAATTGTGCTTTCTAGGTTTTTTTTATATTTTTCAACAATTGCTGCAGCTTTTTTGTTATTTTCAATGGCTGGCGGGATTATGAAGTTTGTGTGAGTTTTATTATATCTACCTGATTTAATGGAATAGCTTGCAATGCGATGTCTTACGAGTTGAGTTTCGGTGATGCGTGAAACACCCGAAATTGAAAAAGTAAAAGAAGCATGCTCTATCGTTGAAAGATGTCCTGAAGAAAGCACGATATCCAAAAGTCTTTTTTGTTTTTCAGGGGTAAGGCTTTCTTTAAGCTCTGAGCCTGTTTTGGGGCTGTAGCATTGGTTAATGGCTGCAGTTACTGTTTCTAATAGATCTTTTGTGTATGACAAAAGAACAACTTGTGGTTTTTTCTTCATGAGCAGGGAGATGAGGAATTAATCTAAGGCATTTAAAGCTTCGTTGAGAGTGTTGTAGTTGTCAATAATGGTTGTTAGTCCTACTAAGTCGAGGATGTCCAAAATCTGGTTATTAGCTTCAATAAAAATCACCTTTTTATTTAATTCAGTTAGCTTTGTATAAATATTCGTAAAATAACTGATGACCATACTATTGATAAAATTTAAGTCTTTCAGATTAAAAAGCAAGACTTGGCAATCATTATTGATAAGCAAAGGGTCAACAATGTCTTTCAAATCGCCTAGATTTGTTTCATCAATTTCTCCACTGAGACTGACTAATTTTACATCGTCTTTTTCTGGTAGTTCTCCTACCACAATTTGTACTTTTGATGCCATAATTTATGAGATTAGGATTTAAGAGATAAGTTTTTAGTCCGCAGAGACGGATTAGATTTTTCCGATTAGTTTTTTAAACTCAGCTTCTGAGAGGGTTTCTTTTTTGAGAAGTTCCTTGGAAACTTTAATCAAAAGTTTTTTATGCTTTTTTAAAATAGTTTCAGTCCTTTTATAAGCTTTTTTGAGAATATTTTCAACTTCTTTATCAATTTTTGCGGCGGTTTCTTCCGAGTAATTTTTTTGTCTGCTCAGATCAATTCCCAAGTAATGTGAGCCATGGGATTCTCCGTAAACGATTGGACCAAGTTTACTCATGCCATAATCGGTGACCATTTGACGAGCAATTTTGGTAGCTCTTTGCAGGTCATTAGAAGCACCGGTACTTTCTTCTTTAAAGATTATTTTTTCAGCTAAGTTTCCTCCCATAAGAGAACAAATTTCATCTTCAAATTTAGATTTTGAGTAAAGGTGTTTGTCTTCTTGAGGTAAGAACCAAGTTACTCCCAGAGCCATACCACGTGAAATGATGGAGATTTTATGAACGGGATCACAATTTGGCAAGACATGTCCGACTAAAGCATGTCCGACCTCATGATAAGCGGTAACTTCTCTTTCTTTATCTGTGGGCAGGCGAGATTTTTTTTCAGGTCCCATCATGACTTTTTCCACAGATTGATCAATATCTTTTTGACTGATTGTTTTGCTGTTTTGCTTTGCTGCTAGGATGGCTGATTCGTTAAGAACGTTTGCTAAATCAGCACCGGAAAAGCCGGCAGTTTTGCGAGCAACATCTTTTAAGTTTACATTTTTGGCAATGGGTTTTTCTTTTGAATGCACAACTAAAATTGCTTCTCTTGCTTCAAGATCAGGCTTGTCAATAATAACTCTGCGGTCAAAGCGTCCTGGGCGCAGTAGTGCTTTGTCCAAGACATCCGGGCGGTTTGTTGCTGCCATGATAATGACATTGGTTTCATTGTCAAAACCATCCATTTCTGTTAAAATTTGATTTAAGGTTTGCTCCCTTTCATCGTGTCCTCCGCCCATACCAGCACCTCTTTGACGTCCGACTGCGTCAATTTCATCAATAAAAATAATTGAAGGTGCGTTTCTTTTTGCTTTTTCAAATAAGTCTCTGACGCGGCTTGCACCGACACCGACAAACATTTCTACAAACTCTGAACCGGAAATAGAGAAAAAAGGTACTTTTGCTTCTCCGGCAACAGCCCGAGCCATCAAGGTTTTACCTGTGCCCGGTGCTCCTACAAGCATGACTCCTCGGGGAATTTTAGCACCCATTTTTGTGTATTTTTGAGGTGTTTTTAGGAAATCAACAATCTCCTCTAATTCCATTTTGGCTTCATCGCAGCCGGCAACTTCTTTAAATGTTGTGGGTTTTTGCTTGCCTCCGTATAGTTTCGCCTTACTTTTGCCAAAAGAAAATGCGCTACTGGCACCTTTTTGAACTTGTTTCATTAAAAAGAAAAACAAGAAGACCAAGAGAATAACAGGCAGAATTCCCTGCAAAAGGGACGACCAAAAAGCACTAGCCTCTGTGTTTACGATGGTTATTTCTGTTTCAATTTCCGCGTTGTCAAAACCAAGGTCTTTGATTGAGTCGGAAGCTGCTTTATAAGAAAGTTGTTTTGTATCATCTTTTAGGATAATTTTGAGTTTGTTGTTTTCAATTTTAATGGATTTGATTTGACCTTCTGCATATTGTTTTTGGACTTGTGAAATAGGAATTTCTTTTGCGTTTTTAAATGATTCGCCTTCCGGCTCTTGGTTAAAAATGACGTATAGACTTGTTGCAATCAGGATCACGACTAAAAAATAGCCAAAGGGACTGTTTGGCTTTTTACGTGTAGGACGTAGTTTGTTGGGGGAAGTTCGATTACGCATTTTTTATTTTTAATAAATCTATATAGCGAAAAAATTCTAACATAAGTTTGAAAAAACAGACAACGAAAAACTTAACTTTACTTCCTCTTTGTTAACTTCCCCTAGAATTCCCCCCACCGCAGTGTAAGTAATCCGCCTGAGGCGGACAGGCCTACCGTTATTTTAGAATTGACCTACGGCAGTGTAGGTAACGGTACCTTTGTAGGTATCAC
>JANQMV010000005.1 GCA_028279865.1 Candidatus Altimarinota bacterium
TGTCACACGTGCATCCATAGAATCTTCTCCATCTTTTTCCGAATATCTGCTGGTAACAAGATAGTCAACCAATTCAAAAGGAATTTTATAACCTTTCAAAATTTTATGAATCAATAATTCAAAAGAAGCTTCCGCTCCTTCATAGTGAAATCCTCGCTTTTCCTTTGTTTTTACTTTTTTTAAAACTTTCTGAATTTGCTCACCGGACAAATCAATACCCAGTTCCCTGCTCAAAGCAATTACGTTACTCTTTCCGGATAACTCAGAAACAGTAAAATGTCTTTCATTTCCAACCAGTTCCGGCTCAATATGTTCATAAGATTTACTATTTTTCAGCATCGCCGAAGCATGCACTCCAGCCTTATGCGTAAAAGCAGAATCCCCTACATAAGGAGCTCTTTCAAAAGGTTTGAAATTCAAAGTTTCAGTCACAAATTGAGAAATATAAAAGAGCTTTTTCAATTTTGCAGCAGGAATCACTCTATACCCCATTTTAAGTTGTAGATTTGGGATCACCGAACACAAATTTGTATTTCCGGTCCTTTCTCCATAACCGTTAACTGTACCTTGGATTAAAGAAACTCCCGCCTCAACAGCAGACAGCGTATTTGCCACTGCCAAATCACAATCATTGTGTGCATGAATACCCAGCTCAACTTTCGTTTCTTTTCGGACAGTTTGGATAATTTTTTTGAGATCTTTTGTTAATGTGCCTCCATTTGTATCACAAAGCGATAAATTGATCGCCCCTCCTTTTTCTGCGGATTGCAAACATTTTAAGGCATATTCCGGATTTGCTTTATATCCATCAAAAAAATGTTCCGCGTCAAAGATGACTTTAATTTTTTTGCTTGTCAAAAAAGCAATCGAAGATTCAATCATCTCCAGATTTTTTTTCAAAGAAGTTCCTAACACGTCCCTTACATGCAAATCCCAAGTTTTACCAAACACCACAGCAGTCTTTACTCCGCTCTCGACAGTCGCCAATAAATTCGGATCCTCTTCAGCTTTATTTTTTTTATAACAAGTCGAGCAAAAAGCGACAATTTCGCTGTTTTTAAGCTTTAGTTTTTTTGCCTCTTGGAAAAATTCAACATCTTTTGGGTTAGAACCAGGCCAGCCTCCTTCAATGTATTGAACACCAAGCTTATCTAACTTTTGCGCAATTTCAAGCTTATCGTTCACAGAAACATTCGCCCCTTTCTGCTGCGTTCCATCGCGTAATGTTGTGTCTAGTACTTTAAGCTGCACAATTATGGATTTTAGATTATAAGTTATCTCCCCAAGAAGCCGGATCTTGCGCAAACTCCAAAACATTTTCCTTCGTTGCCTCATCAAGATCGGTAATTCCGATTAAAGTCGGAAAATCTGTCAAAGTATGAAATCTCAAATCAGCTTGAGCAAAAGCTTCAATTCCCTTGAGTAATTCGTAAGTAAAAATTGCAATCACATCTTTGACTTCTCCCCCAGCTTCACGCACAGCAGCAGCTGCTTCGATCGAACTTTTTCCCGTTGAGATTAAATCCTCAACAATGAGCACTTTTTGACCTTTTTTTAAACTTCCTTCAATTTGATTTTGTTTTCCGTGTTTTTTCGCTCCTCCGCGGATATAAATCATTGGTAAATCAAGTTCTTCTGCCAAAAAAGACGCCCATGGAATTCCCGCCGTCGCTGTTCCTCCCAGTACATCAAAATCTAAATTTTCAACCAATTTAATAAATCCGGCAACAACTTTTCGCCTTCCTTCCACGTCGGAAATAACCAAACGATTATCACAGTAAATTGGCGACTTAATACCTGATGTCCAGGTGAATGGCGGGTTTGTTTTGATTTGTACTGCGTTTAAATCAAGTAATATCTGTGCGATTTGTTTTTCCATCTTGTCTGAAAATTATGTAACTAAAACTAAAAAGGAGTTTAGTGATTAGACTTATTTTTGTAAAGTAAGCAAAAAATTTGACAAAAAATTAAATAAATGATTAAATTAGTTAATGTTTTATTCTTAAGCTGTGTATAAAAGAAGAAAAGAATCACCTCTGGGAACATATGAATGCGGAAGCTGTGGAGAAGAATTCCCAAATCGCCGGAAAACAGATGTTCCCGGAGGATGCACTGAATGCCCCAATATTCATAGTTTTACTTTTCATGAAAATGAAATCAAAAAGAAGACTCATCAAGCAATTCAAGGAGCATTACCGGAAGCAAAAATAAAGCAGCAAAAACTAAGGATTAAATCTAAACCAAAAGATAAACGTTTTGTGTTACAAAAAAAAGCAGCAAAAGTAGGAAGTCAAAGAAATCTCTTTCCAGACTTTGAGGCAAGAACTAAAATGCCAACAATGTATGATCCAAGTTATGAGCCGCCTAAAGGCAAACCTGGCGTAGCAAGCTAAATCTAAGCTAATAAAATTCGCTGTTCCTCAAGAATCTCTTCCAAATCCCCACTCAAAGGCGCCTCAAACTCCCGCCACTCCTCCGTCCTCGGAACCTTCAAACCAATCTGAAAAGCATGCAAAAACTGTCTTTGCAAACCAAAGTCTTTTTTGAACTGATTATTAAACTTAACATCCCCATACAAATCATCCCCCACCACAGGAAAACCAATCGAAGCAAAATGCACACGAATCTGATGAGTTCGCCCTGTTACAATCTGTACTTTTAAAAGTGAAACATCCTTAAACTCCTCCAAAACCTCATAATGCGTCAACGCATGCCTCGCTTTAGCATGCCCCGAAACCTCCATCTTCTTACGATCCTTCATACTCCGAAAAATCGGCGCATCAATACTCCCCTTCTGCGGACGAATATGCCCCTTCACCAAAACCAAATAAAACTTCCTCACCTCACGATCATGAATTTGCTTAGACAAAAACTGATGCGCTTGATCATTTTTTGCAATTGTCAAAATCCCCGAAGTATCCTTATCCAAACGATGCAAAATTCCCGGACGATTGAATCCCCCAATTCCCGACAAATCCTTTTTACAATGATGCAAAACCGCATTCACAATTGTCCCGGTCTGATGATCACCGGTCTCCGTCGGATGCACCACCATCCCCGCCGACTTATTAATCACCAAGAAGTCCTGATCTTCATAAAGAATATCCAAAGGAATCTCTTCCGGCTGCGCATCAACCTCTCTCAATTCAATCTCTTTCACACGCACAACATCCCATTCTGACAGTTTAAAAGACGCCTTTTGAGCAACTTTTTTGTTCACACTGACATTGCCTTCTTTAACCATTTTTTGAATAAAGCTACGCGTATAATCAGGCGTAACTTCCGCTAAAATCACATCCAAACGTTTCCCTGCCTGTTCTTCTGACACAATAAATTTCATATACAAAAAATTAATAGACCTTGCTATGCGTGCCTATATCAATAAAAGTAAAAACAATAATCTCTTTATTTTTAACAACTTCCTTCGTATAAACAGCTCGAACATCATCTGAAACAGAAAAAGAATACTCATTTTTACGTTTTCCTTTCAAGCGATGAGTCGTTAATCTCTTATCAAATTCATTTACCAAAAACCAATCCAATTTTTTCAAAAAAAGTAATTGTTGTTTTTTTACTATTTTTCCAAAACACTTTTCGAATCGTTTTGTACGTTGAACGATTTTTTTCATGCTGCCAACTTTTTAAAACTCTCCAGACAAGCTTTTTTTCCTTCTTCAGTCGAAACATCAAAAGAAGCCGTAACCTCATTGTCTTCATCATCCTGAATAATCCCGAACTTGATTTTATCTTTCAAATAAGCCTGAATCATTTGATTAATAATAAAAGTAAAAGTAACACCATCATGTTTTACTTTTTTAAAAGCCTTTTTTTTAATGTCATCAGGCAAATGAACAGTTAAACTCGCCATAACCTTTGATTAAATATTATTTTCATACTAATTTTACACTAATCAATTCACAAGTTCAAACTTTTTCCTTAATTTTAACAAATCAACCTTTTCCCCTTTTTAAATATTCGCTAAACTAAATATAGCTTTAGAAAGATATTCCAAACTCTAAAATCTAACATCTAAGTTTTAATAAAATCATGCAAAACAAAATTGACGAAATTTTAAACCGCGGAGTTGCTGAAATTAACATCCGCGCCGACTTAGAAAAAAAACTTAAAAGCGGGAAGAAGCTACGCATCAAACTGGGTATTGACCCCACAGGCTTTGACCTTACACTTGGTCATGCTGTTGTTTTACGCAAGATGAAACACTTCCAAGACGCAGGACACCACATCATGCTTCTTTTTGGGAATTTTACCGCACAAATCGGAGATCCTACAGGGAAATCACAAACCCGCGTACCACTGAGCAAAGAACAAATTGAAAAAAATGCTGAAACATATCTGGAGCAAGCAGGTCGCGTGATTGATATTAATAACATTGAAGTTGTTTATAACGCAGACTGGCTTGAACCTATGAGTTTTAGCGACGTACTTAAACTTGCCGGGAACTTCACAGTAGCCCAAATGCTTGAACGTGATATGTATCAGGAAAGAATTAAAAAAGGACAGGAAATCAATTTGGTTGAATTCATGTACCCTCTCATGCAAGGATATGATTCTGTCCCGATGAAAGCGGATGTCGAGCTAGGTGGAACCGATCAGCTTTTTAATATGATGTGCGCCCGTACTATCCAAAAGTCCTACGGATTAGAGCCACAAAATGTTATCACTGTACCAATTCTGGTCGGAACAGACGGACATGACAAAATGTCTAAATCTTTAGGCAATTACATTGCACTCACCGATACTCCACGCGAAATGTTCGGAAAAACCATGTCTATTCCGGATGAAATCATCCTCAACTACTTTGAACTAGCCACAGAAGTTTCCATGGAAGAAATTCAAACAGTAAAAAAAGAATTAGAAGCTGGCACGAATCCCCGTGATCTCAAAATCAGGCTAGCCAAAGAAATTGTCAAACTTTATCACACTCAAGAAGATGCAGATAAAGCAGAGCAAGAGTTTCTCAACATGTTCCAAAAAGGAGGTAAGCCGGATAAAATTGACGAAGTTTCTATAGCCAAAGAAGAAATCACGATCGTTGACTTAATTGCTGAAACAAAAATGGTTTCTTCCAAATCAGAAGGTCGTCGGATGATTCAGCAAGGTGCAGTAAAGGTTGATGATGTCAAAGTTGAGTCACATGATCAAGTAATCCAAATTGGTAATGGAGTATTGTTACAAGTCGGTAAAAGAAAGTTTTTAAAAATTCTAAATTAAAATTCAAAAAATGCTTATACAAACACCTCCAGATTTTTATAGCAAATATACAAAAAGAAATAAGACCAGAAAAATTCTCATTTTTACTTACCTTCTTTCAGCCCTTACTTATATTTCGATTATTTTCTTTCCTGCCTTCATTGTAAAAATTTTTTCAGAAACTATTTTTAACCTGGAGAGACCTTTTTTTCTTATTACTCTCTTCGGATGGCTTTTTGTCATCTTTTATGTCATTTATAAACCAGAGAAAAAACTTGTTAAAAATGGTTTGAATAAAAATTTTCATGATAAATTCCCTTATCAAACCCTCTATTTTTTTGATAATTCCCCTTTTAGCTTCTTTAAGAAGAAACAGGCAAGTCAAACATTTCTTAAAACAAGCAATGACAATCGTGAAAATACAAAAACAATTGAAAAAGTTTACCCTTTTCTAAAAAAATTTGGTGATATTAAGCCATACTACGTCTGGGCATTTGATCAGTCTACCATTGCTGTTTACTTCTACGTTATCAATACAGGAAAAAACTCTCAAACTCACTACCTTAGCACTTTTTATTCCAAACAAAAGCAACTGGACTCAAATTTTGAAATTAGCAAAAAGGGATTTTTGGATAAATTCAAAAATAACTTTGAAATAGGAGATGAAAAATTTGATAATTTTCTTAAAATTAAAACAAGTTCAGAAAATGATCTGTTGATAAGAAATGATATAAATCGTATTGGCAAACAAAAGATTTTGGATTTCATGAAAAACAAAGGCATAAAAATCGTCGCAAATGATAAAAAGCTCTATTGGATTAAGGAAATTACTCAAAATAAAATCCCAAAACTAACCTTTAAGCAAAAAGATTATACTGTCATGCCACATGGAATTGAGATACAAGATGATTTAATTCAAAGGAATATTCAAAAATTCGAAGCTTTTGTCAAAGAACAAATTATTTAAATTAGCTTTTTCTTCTTGCGATAAAAATTAAAGTAAAAAACATTAAATTTAAAAAAGAATAATGTATCAACAACCTGACCAATACGGACACTTTGGAATTTTCGGAGGAAGATATGCTCCTGAAGTCTTGATTCCCGCACTTGAAGAAGTGGAAAAATCTTTCGTAGAGGCTAGAAAGGACCCTCAATTTGAAAAAGATTTTATCGATTTAACACAAAATTATTCAGGCAGACCTACACCGCTTTATTTTGCGAAGAATTTGACTAAACACTTTGGAGGAGCTCAAATTTACATTAAACGTGAAGATCTCAATCACACTGGTGCACATAAAATAACCAATGCGTTAGGGCAAGGATTATTAGTTGAAAGAATGGGTAAAAAAAGGATTATTGCCGAAACCGGGGCAGGACAACACGGAGTCGCAACAGCGACCGTCGGAGCTAAATTAGGATTGGAATGTAGAATTTATATGGGTATTGATGATATCAAGCGTCAGCGCCCGAATGTTTTCTGGATGGAACAAATGGGGTCGGAAGTCTTCCCTGTGGAAGATGGAATGAAAACCTTGAAAGATGCGGTGAATGCCGCTTTACGGGATTGGATCACAAATGTAGGCGACACGCATTACCTGCTTGGATCAGCTCTCGGACCACATCCTTTCCCGGAAATGGTACGCTATTTCCAAAGTGTTATTGGCAAAGAAGTCAAACAGCAAATTAAAGAGCAAGCCGGTAAGTTACCTGATTATTGTATTGCGTGTGTGGGAGGAGGAAGTAATTCAATTGGTCTCTTTCATGAATTTATTGAGGATAAAGACGTTGAATTAATCGGAGTTGAAGCCGGAGGATTAGGCGTAGAGGCGAATGATCATGCCGCTCGTTTTGCTGGAAAAAACAGCGGAATCGGAATTTTCCAAGGTTACAAATCTTATGTACTGCAAACAGAAGAAGGACAAATTGATAAAACTCACAGCGTGAGTGCCGGTCTTGATTATGCCGGAATTGGTCCGGAACATTCTCATCTATATGACACAGGTCGTGTGAAATATACTTATGCTTTGGATGAAGATGTGATTAAAGCACTTAAACTTTCCATGCAGGAAGAAGGAATCATCCCTGCACTGGAATCATCACACGCCTTCGCGCATGCGTTTAAATTAGCACCCACTTTAAGTAAAGATAAAGTAATCGTTGTCAACCAATCAGGTCGTGGCGATAAAGATATTTTTATTATTGCTGAGGCTTTGAAAGATAAGAAGTGGAAAGATTTTTTGAAAACACAAAGTAAATAAAAAAATCTTTTAAAAAACACAAAAACCACTCCCTCCTGCCTTTCAGCAAATAGGAAATGGCTTTTGTTTGTTTGGAGTTGTTTTTGCTTACTTTATTTACAAGTTGCCTTATGAAAAATCGCAACCAGCGCAGCAAGTCCCACTAAAATATATACAACTTGGGCAATAACCGGCATTGCAATCAACCCTTCCGCACCAAAAAGGTACTGAACCAGATCAAATTGAAAAATACCAACTAACCCCCAATTTAATCCACCGATGATGAGAAGTGTCCAAGCAACAAGACTAAGTGCTCCATGTTCACATTTCATAGTAAAAAAAAGTTAGAAATATAGAATATATTCAAGCTATCATCCCTAAACAGGAAAAGCAAATTTTTTGGGAAAAATACTCAAAAAATCATTTATAAAAACTCATTCGGAATTATCGTATTTCTCTGTTTTGAATTTCTCTAATTAGCAATAAAAGATTTTCAACACATTTTTTAGTTCTTCCACCTTTTGGCGCAAAAATCCAAATTAATAAAAGCTGGCTGACAAACCTCTCATTTAACTCTTCACTAAAACTGGGATATTGAGAATGGCAACGAATTTTATAACTCTTTTTAGACATAATTTTTTTAAAAAAAAGGGCAACTGTCCGGCTACCCATCCTCACTCACCCTAAGGTTATGCAAAAATGGCAGAACAGTTGCCCGTTTTATTGCACAACAAAGTCTAAATTACGGTAAGCTTAAGTAATGGGTAGCGTTTTTATCCTAACACATAGTCATAAAATATGTAAATATTTATTAACTTTTTTTATTAAAAAATTCTAAGTTAACAAGTTTTACAAAACTAAAAAAAGGAATTTTGCTCTAGTAATTTAGCTAATTTCTGATATTTTAAAGGTAAGATAAAAAAAAACAAAATTAATTTTAGTCATGCGTAATAATATTGTTCATTTTGGTGCGGATAAGCTCAAGTACGAAATCCGCGGGATTCTCAAAATAGCTTACCAACTCGAAAAAACAGGTATAAAAATGATTTGGGAAAATATCGGAGACCCTATCGCAAAAGGGCACAAACTGCCTGACTGGATCAAAGAAATCATTATGAATGAGCTAGAAGACGATCTCTCTTTTGGCTATTGTCCGACAAAAGGTCTTGATCAGACCAGAGAATTTTTAGCTAAAAAAAATAACGAACTCGGAGGTGCGCAAATTACGGCAGAAGATATTATCTTCTTTAATGGAATTGGTGATGCAATTTCAACTTTCTACCACTATTTAAGAAAATCTACGCGAGTATTGGGACCTTCACCAGCTTACTCCACACACTCATCTGCCGAAGCTGCACACGCTCGAGCCAAACACTTAACCTACGATCTTGACCCAAATAATGACTGGATGCCGGACATTGATGATATTTACAATAAAGTAAAATACAATCCACTTATTTCCGGGATCCTTTTAATCAATCCTGACAATCCGACAGGGGCAGTTTACCCTCGTGAAATTTTAGAAAAAATTGTGGACATTGCCAGAGAATTTGACATTTTTTTGGTCACAGATGAAATCTACATGCAAACAACTTACAACGGTACGAAACACATTGCGCTAGCTGAAGTAATTGGAGACCTGCCAGCCGTTTCAATGAAAGGCATTTCCAAGGAATTCCCTTGGCCAGGAGCACGTTGTGGCTGGATTGAAGCTTATAACACGGAGAAAGACAACGTTTTCGCGCGATTTATCCAAACCCTTGAAGACGCAAAAATGTTGGAAGTTTGCTCGACAACTCTTCCACAAAAAGTAATTCCTGAAATCATGAGTCATACGAATTACGAATCTTATCACGTTGAACGCTGTAAATTCTTCGAAAAAAGAGCAAATGAAGTAGCTGATGTTTTGGGAGACATTGATGGGATGGTTGTAAATAGAGCTAATGGAGCTTTTTACTTTTCACCAATTTTCAAAAACGGAGTGCTGAATAACAAACAAAAATTACCAATCTCAGCAGAAGCTCAGAAAATCCTCGAAAGACCGTTAAAAGGTGCCAACCCGGACAAACGCTTGGTTTTCTATCTAATGGCAAATACCGGTATTTGTCTTGTACCGCTTTCTGAATTTAATTCTAACTTACAAGGCTTCAGGATGACTCTTCTGGAAGCAGATGATCAAGTTTTCACAAAGACATGTAAAACTCTCAAAAAAGCAATTGAACAATACATCAACAGTTAACCTTTCTTGTTTTTAACCCCGCTTTCAGCTTTAAACTGATTTAAATAAATATGCAGGACGTCAAAATAGGCATCATTGGAGGAAAAGGAAAAATGGGACAATATTTTGCCCTTTTTTTTAAGAAAAACGGCTATGAAGTCTTCATTTCAGATATCGGAACAAAACTAAGCAACATTGAACTTGCTCAAAAGTGTGACGTTGTAATCGTCTCCGTTCCAATTGAACATACCCTAAAAGTCATCAAAGAAGTTGCTCCGCATGTCAGCAAAGAAAGCCTGCTCATGGACTTTACCTCAGTCAAAGCCGAACCGGTCAAAGAAATGCTCAAATCCAAAGCAAGCGTAGTGGGTTGTCATCCCATGTTTGCCCCAACCGTCCCACTCAGAAATCAGATTATAATCCTTTCTCGTGCCAGAGGAACAAAATGGCACAAATGGATCAAAGATTTGTTTAAAAACGCAGGCACATATGTCAAAGAACTTGATCCGGAAAAACATGATGAATTAATGACTGTAATTCAAAGTTTAACGCATTTTACAGATATAACACTTGCCCATTCTCTGACAAAGAGCGGCGTTCCAATCAGGCGTTTTTTGGAATACCAGAGTCCTGCCTACAGACTTAAACTTGATATGATGGGAAGAATTTTGCATCAAGATCCTGAACTGTATGGAAACATGCAAATTCAAAACCCTAAGACAATCTCCGTTTTAAAAACATATCTAAAATCTGTAAAACAATTAATCAAGATCGTAAAAAGAAAAAAACTCGAAAAATTCATTGAATACTTTGAAGAAGGAGCAAACTATTTGGGTGATTTCAAACAAAAAGCCCAGAAAGAAAGCGACTTATTAATTGAATTTTTAAATCAAAGATCCGCCAAACAAAAGACAACAGAACGTGGACAAAAAACAACAAAAGGTAAAGATCTCGCTGTTCTAGGTCCGGCAAATAGTTATTCTGACTTAGTCGCACAAAAGTATTCAAGTCATAGCGAAATTTATTATGCTAAAAACATCCGTGAAATTTGCGAATTAGTTAAATCAGGTAAAATTAAGGAAGGAATCGTTCCAATTGAAAACAAAATTGAAGGATCAATTCGCGAAACCATGGATTTACTCTTTGAAAAGAACCTGAAAGTCGTCCAAAAAGCCATTTTACCGATTAAACACTGTTTAGCGGTTTTACCGGGAACCAAAAAAGCAGATATTAATTTAATCCTTTCGCACTCACAACCTCTCGGACAGTGCGAACAATACATCAAAAAACATTTTCCAAAAGCAGATATTTTAGCCACGAGCAGTACTTCCGAAGCTATGCATCATTTGCACTCAAAAAATCTAAAAAATGCTGCTGCAATCGGATCAATTGAATCTGCAAAAAATTTAGAACTCAAAATCTACGCCAAAAACATCGGAGACGAAAAAGAAAATGAAACCCATTTTTATGTAATTAGAAAAGCTTTGAGTCGTAAGAAGATGTATAGCAAAGCACAAACTTCAAACTCGAAAACTACCAACTACCAACTGACAACTGACAACTCTTTTCAAACATCCATCGCCTTCTACTTCAAGGAAGACACTCATGGAACACTCTTCGGAGTTCTTCAGGAATTTAATAAAGCCAAAATAAACTTAACCCGAATAGAATCTCGTCCTGCTGGCAAAAAAATGGGGAATTATATCTTTTATATGGATTTTGACGGAATTATAAGTCATAAAAAAATTAAATCTGTTTTAGAAAAGGTTGGTCAAAAAGTCGGCAAATTAAAAATTTTCGGCAGTTATCCGGTCAGCAGATTTTAAACAACAGTTATTAAATAAAAATACAAGTAAAGAATAATTAATTAAAAAAATTTTACCTCTTTTTACTTTTGGCTATTTTTAGCTTTTTTTTCTGTAAAATTATGGTAAAATCTGCGGTGCTTAACTGGATATATATGCCTGCTTGGTTGCAGAGTCAGTTGAGTAGTAATCTATTTTTTAAAAAAATATACGTTGAGACTTGTCCAAGTAGCTAAAGAATTAGGCATTTCATCCAAAGAACTTCGTGCAGAATTAGAAAACACTAACTTTGGCATCAAACCGAGTGATCGCGAAGTCAGCGATGGTCTTGCAGCAGGTATTATTCGTGTACTCACACCCAAATTCAAAGAACAAATCAAAAAAGCTCAACGCCTCAAAAGACAACAAGAAAGAGCAGAACAAAAATTAATTGAAGAGAAGGAAGAAGCACTCAAATCGGAAGTAGAAAAAAAAGCAGAAGCAGAAAAAAAAGCTCAAGAAGAGCTCCTAAAACAACTTGAAAAAGAAAGAAAAAGAAAAGAGGAAAGAATGAAAAAAAGAGAAAAAAAGAAAGCCAAGCCCAAAGCAGCCATCATGCGCAAAATCGAACTCACGCCAGAGCCTGCAAAGAAAAAAATTAAAGCTACAAAAAAAATAACCCAAGACGAAGCAGAAAAAAGTGGACTCACCGCAGAAGAAATTCTCATAGAAGAGCAATTACAGAAAGAAATTTTAAAAGAAACGCGTAAAAAAACTGCCAAGAAAAAAACTGAAACTAAAGCACAACCTCAGATTAAAGCAAAAACAGGTACAATCGAACTGCCGGAAGTAACTTCGGTAAAAGAATACGCGGAAAAAACAGGAATTCCCGTAAATAAAGTGATTGCCCAGTTAATGAAAAATGGAATTTTAGCCACGATTAATCAACAACTTGACTTTGAGACTGCCGCAATTATTGCAGAAGAACTCGACGTAAAAGTAAAAAAAGTCCTTTCTGAAGCAAGCTCGGAAGATTTACTTTCCGGTGATTTAGCAAACTTACTCAAAGACGAACCGGAAAATCTCAAAGAAAGACCTGCGATTGTTTCTGTCATGGGACATGTTGATCACGGAAAAACAAGAATCTTGGACAGTATTCGTAAAGCAAACGTTATTGATACAGAATCAGGAGGAATTACGCAACACATAGGAGCCTACCAAGTGGAACGTAAAAAGAAGAAAATTACATTTCTGGATACCCCGGGGCACGAAGCTTTCACACTCATGAGAGCCCGTGGAGCAAAAGCAACAGATATTGCAATCCTTGTTGTCGCAGCTGATGAAGGAGTCAAACCACAAACAATTGAATCAATCAATCATGCCAAAGAAGCTGATATTCCGGTCATTGTCGCAATTAACAAAATGGATAAAGAAAACGCCAACCCCGACAAGGTCAAAGGAGAATTAGCAGAACACGGACTACAATCTGAAGATTGGGGAGGAGAAACAATTATGGTGCCTGTTTCCGCAATGACAGGCGAAGGTATTGACGACTTACTCGAGATGATTCTACTTGTCGCCGAAATGGGAAACTTAAAAGCAAATCCAAAACGCCCTGCAGTAGGAACTGTAATTGAATCACACTTGGATAAAAGCCTCGGACCTGTTGCAACAATCTTAGTAAACACAGGTACATTGAAAATCATGGATAATGTCATCATTGGAACTACAACCGGTAGGGTTAAAACCATGATTGATCATAACGGTAAAAGGCTAAAAAAAGTCCAACCTTCAGGTGCTGTACAAATCTCAGGTCTGGATGTAGTCCCACAGTCCGGAGATATTTTACAAGTGATGAAAAATGAAAAAGCGGTAAAAGAAAAACTTGATCAGGTTTTGGAATTGATTGAACAATCAAAGAAAAAAACAGGCGGAGCCGGA
Organism: Candidatus Altimarinota bacterium; assembly: GCA_028279865.1. Taxonomy (GTDB): domain Bacteria; phylum Patescibacteriota; class Gracilibacteria; order JANQMV01; family JANQMV01; genus JANQMV01. The sequence continues at coordinate 13,392 of JANQMV010000005.1, forward strand.
GTCCAAGAAATTATGAACCAAATTACAAGCGGTAACATGGATTTCTTGAGAATTGTATTAAAAGCCGACACAAAAGGAAGCCTGGAAGCAATCAAGCAATCTCTTGCTAAAATTAAAAACGAAGATGTTGGTATCAAAATTATCCACGCCGGCATCGGAGGTATTACGGAATCAGACGTTATGATGGCAGGAGCAAGCCAAGGACTTGTCGTTGGTTTCCATGTTGCAGCAAATGTAAATGCCAACAAAATTGCAGACAAAGAATCTGTCGAAATCCAAACTTATGAAGTGATTTATAAGCTTTTGGACGATATGAAGAAAATCCTGACAGGCATGCTCAAGCCGGAACTAATTGAAAAAATCCTAGGAAGATCAGAAGTAAAACAAATCTTCTTCACCAAGAAAAAAACCATGATTATCGGATGCCGTGTACTTTCCGGAATCATTGAGAACAAAGCTCAAATTAGACTTATCAGAAAAGATGAAGTTGTGGGAGAAGGAGTCGTCACAAACCTACGCTCTTTTGAGAAAAATGTTAATGAAGTAAAAGAAGGAAATGAGTGTGGTATTCAGATTAATGTGGATTTACCGATTGAAGAAGGTGATATCTTAGAGGCATTCAAAATGGAAGAAAAGATGAGAACACTTTAGCTTAGCTTAGAATATAGAACAAATTTTAAAACATGGTATTTCGAGACTTCTTGCCTACCTACAAGCAAGTCTTTTGCTTTGAATTAAAAATTTTTTAAAGCCACACAATCAAAAAATTAATTATTACCAATAATGTTTTTTTTGTCTTTTTTTTTGCTAACAAAGTTCGGGTTCGGGAAAAACAGGAACAGTCGGAGTAGATGGTTCAGAAACAGCATCTGCTGTTCTGACTGTCAATTCAGAAAAAGCCGAATACCGAGGAGAATGATTTTCTCCATAAGACTTCCTAATAATACCTATTAAACGATACTGAGTACCCGACTGCAAACTATGACTGTCTGGAAAAG
>JANQMV010000047.1 GCA_028279865.1 Candidatus Altimarinota bacterium
ACGAAATAGACGTCTCTCCCGCAACCATTCGCAACGACATGGCGATGCTCGAAAAAGAAGGTTTCATCATGCAACCGCATACTAGCGCAGGACGCATCCCGACTTCTCAAGGTTATCGCTTTTTTGTAGACCAATTCCTCAAAACTCAAAAAGCCAAAGTAAAAATGAAAGAGTATTTTGATGCACAGAAGAAAATCTACCTCGAAGAACGGGCGCGTGAAAAAGTCTATGATGCAATCGCTGTCTTAAGTCGTGTTATTCCAAACATAGGCTTTGCCAGTATGCCGGGAAAAAAGAGGACATTTTACCTCGGCTTGGCAAATATGCTCAAACAACCTGAATTTTCAAATAATCTTGCTGAAACTACTCAAATCATTGAAGTTCTGGAAGAAGACTTTTTTGAAAAAATTAATGATCTTGATTTAGACGAAACAGTCAAAATTTTCATCGGAGAAGAAAACATCATTCCTCAAATCCAGAGTTGCTCACTCATGGCAACCAAATACAAAACTAAGGGCTACGAAGGAATCATCGGCATCCTCGGACCAATGCGCATGGATTATGCTTATAACAATATTGCGCTTGAGTACGCTGCGGAGATGATTAGAGAGTAAAAAAATATCCCTTGAAGGAGAATGTAGAGTTTATTTTTAGACAAACAAAAGCGGCGTCTAAAGAAAAGACACCGCGATTGTTCTGCCTGTTTCGTTTTTAACCCTCTCCAGCACCGTCTTCTTCAAGATTCAAAAGCGGCATAAAAAGCTCTCCGACATTGAGGACAGCATCATGAAATTCTGCAGGATTTGGAGCCAACTTAAAATACTTTGCATAAGTTGCTTCAGCATTTTTTGCCTCTATGGATTTCTCAACTTTCAGGCCCTGAAAGCTGGGCGCCCCACTCCAGACAGCCCCAACATCTTCTTTGTAACCTTCGACAATGGCAGTAAATTTCCGAATTTCATGGGCAACTGACTCATTATTGATGTACTTCAAAGCCAACTCCAGAATTCCAGACGATTTAAGAATTTCAAAAGCTTTGACAGCAAGTTTGGGATGCTTTGCCAGTTCCCCAAGCAGGAAATCCAAATGCCCTTTCAGGCTCTTCTGAACCATGACCCGCGCTTCGCTGATAGAGATGGGAGTTTCCTCTCTCCGTTCATACAAGGCGGAAATTGGCGCAAGGGCTTTATTACCAAAAACCTTAACCCAGGTCTGCTGACCTTCATCAAAATCTGTCACCGGTTTTGCTTTGTCAGCTGCAAAAGCGGAAAATGAAGTTAAAAGAAATAAACATAGAACCATTACCAGGATTGACCGTTTAGACATAATATGTCTCCTTCAAAATTTGGGGTTATTAAAAAAACTCATCATTGAACTACGAAACTAAGTACAAATACTGTAAACAGATTCGTAGCTCAATTTACTTTGATAGGCAGAACATCTGAATTTGATCTAAAGTTTTCAAGTAACAATCATATTTCAAAAAAATATATTGTTAACTACACAAAAACAAATCAAATACAGATTAATACCTATCAAATAACTATATGTTAAAGAGCAAAATGAAAGCCATTTTGGCATAAATTATAACTTTTGTCAATATTTAAATAGTTGACTCGCAGAACGATATCTAAGCATGAAATTCTCTCGCAATTTCCAAATTATCATCCGCCATCTTCTGAATCTTCTCAACCTCCGCTTTCCCCTCTTCTGATTTGAACAAATGCGCAAAGCGTTTTTGCAGTTTCAAAAACTCCTCAACCTTCGGAGGATTTGCCGGAGGTTTTTTATAGCTAATCACCCTATCCCCTTCAGCCTCAAAAATCGGATAAATCCCCGTATCAACAGCAAGTTGCGCAATCGTAATCGTATCCTTCGGCTCTGTCTTCCAGCCGGGAATACAAGGCGAATAAACCTGAATATACTTCGGTCCCGTATAAGTTAGCGCCTTTTTCACCTTTCGCTCCAAGTCATACAAATCTGACACTGAAGCCACAGCCGTATAAGCGATATTATGCGCCATCGCAATTTTAGGCATATTTTTCTTTTGTTGATGATTGCCAAAAGAAAATTTTCCCGCAGGAGCAGTACTCGTACTTGCATCATACATAGAAGCACCGGAATTTTGATAACCCGTATTCATATACCCCTCATTGTCATAACAAACATACAGCAAATCATCTCGACGCTCCCACATGCCTGAAATCAAACCAAAACCAATATCAAAAGTACCACCATCACCCCCCTGCACAACCACCTTCGTCTCTTTCTCTTTCCCCTGAGCAATCAAAGCGGAAATCACACCCGTTCCCACCGCAGCAGCATTTTCAAAAAGAGAATGAATCCACGGCATACGCCAACTTGACTCGGGAATCGGTGTTGTCGTCACCTCCAAACAACCTGTCGCATTACAAATAATCGTGTCTTTTCCCAGTACTCTCGCCACTGTTTTAGCCGCAATAGACTGACCGCAACCAGCACAAGCACTATGCCCTGAAGCGTACAACTCAGTTTCATTTTTTTCCGGCGTTAATTTATAAGTTGACTTCATGGTGTTTTATAAGTAAATTAGGTTAGCTTTTAGCTTTGAATCTTCATAAATCAGATAAATTTCTCTTTGGTAATTTCAATTTTATAATTTGAAGTTCAAAAACAGACTCTAGGTGGGTAGCTCAGTTGGTAGAGCATTGGTCTCCAAAACCAAGGGTCGCAGGTTCAAGCCCTGTCCCACCTGCCATTTCCATTGTAATGCAAGAAAACCAAAGTTTAAAGCATTTCTTAAAAATATTTCTAACTAACGAGAAAATGAGTAACAGATCAAGCAGTAAACAACACGGTGCCCACTCTCATAACTTACAAAGACCCAAAAGCTCTCTCAGAAAGAGAAAAAATAAAGCAAACGCAGCGATTCACAGAGAAAAAAGACAAGCTGAACTTAAAGAATTGCTTTCTAAATAATCTTACAAAATATTTTGTAAAAAATAGCAAGTTCTTCTATTTGTCAAGAAAAGCAATAAATGGTAAAATATAAGCGTTAATTTGATATTATTTTATTATTTTAATTTAAATTAAAAATGAAAAACCAAATCAAACAAGCTATAAATGCAATGACAGTCTATGGTGTTATGGCGTTATCAGTCGTAAGTGCAAAAGCCGCACTAATTGACCCAAATGACCAACCCACAGATGTGATGAGCGGAGACTTTAGAACAAATGTAGTTAGCATTATCAACTATATTCTAGGATTCCTAGGGCTTATTACAGTTGCATTCATCATTTACGCCGGCTTCCTTATGGTAACTGCCGGAGGAGAAGATGAAGCCCTCGGCAAAGGTAAGAAAATCATTACTTGGGCAGGTGTTGGGATTATCGTTATCCTACTTTCATACGGAATCGTAAATGTAATTATCGGAGCAGGTAATAACGCTGCGACTTAATATTAATAAACTAAAAAGATTTTTAATAAAAAGCTACCTCTGATGAAGTGGCTTTTTTTTATATTAAAATAATTCCGTTTTTAATTTGAAGGTACTTCTTCTACTTTTAGATCCAGTACCTCCTTGATTTTCAGAGGAGTATATTTATAATCATTTTTCAAAACAATGGCATTTTTGTTAATCTCATAAATTTCAGAAAAGCGTACCAATCTTTTTGAATACTTAAAACCAAAAAAGTTTTTCGCAACTTGGATTTGTAGTATTTGTCCACTCATTGAATCAAGAAAAAGATCTATAGCTCGCCCTAATTTGCTACCTGACAAAGTTTTAACCTTATGTAAATAAAGATGAATTTCTTTCTTCAAAATTTTTTGAATTTTTAAAATCTCATTAGGATTAACGATACTGTCATTGTCATCAATATAAAGCCTCAGTTTCCATTCAGTCACATCATTTATGGACAAAACCTTCTCCGCTCCGGATAAAAGACCTTGTTTAACCCAAAAAGCCTCAATTTTTCCTGTATCAGGATCAATAATCAAATCATAGATTTCGCCGACCTCCTCTCCAGTTTGCCTATTTAGGATCGGCGTATTGAGCAATTTTGTATATTGTTTTTGCAACATTATTTTAGTTTTAAAAACTGTCGTAACCTCGAATCCAAACAGGCTAATTTTAGCATTTTCATATTGACTTTGCCAAACCAATCCATAAAATGACTTTGTTTGAATCCCTAACTTACATGGATTTTGAAATAAAACTCGGGGCATAGCTCAGTTGGTTAGAGTGCGTCCGCCTGAGGCAGATGAGACAGCAGGTTCGAGTCATTCACAACCAATCATGTTTTATACTTATATAATTCAAAATCCAGACGGAATTTTATACAAAGGATCAACAGAAAACCTAGAAAAAAGGATTAAACAACACAATGCAGGACACAGTCGCTGGACAAAAAATAAAGGACCGTGGAAAGTTGTTTATAAGGAAAAGTTTAATTTAAAATCAGAGGCATTAAAAAGAGAAAAGTTCTTCAAATCCGGAAAAGGAAGAGCAATTCTCAAGAAAATAGTCGGGGCATAGCTCAGTTGGCTAGAGTGCGCGGTTTGGGACCGTGAGGCCGCAGGTTCGAGTCCTGCTGCCCCGACCAAAAAATAAAAAAGCATCCATTCCATAGGGAGGCTTTTTGTTTTTTAGATTGCTTGAAACAAAGCTAGTAGCGATAAGAAGCAAATGTGTAATAATGAATATTTTCCGAATCTTTATAATTTAAGCACAAAATTAAGTTTTGCTTTCTTTTAAAAGAAGAAAATGTTAAAATGAGAGGATTAATTAGAAAATATGTATTATTTGCCAAAGAACACCATCGTTTTTAGTTTGGAATGAAGGGTTACTTTACGCAGACAAGTGGGTCAAGACAATACTTTAAAATATCCCATAGAAAAAGCCCCACCTCCTCAAATTGCTTCGGAAGAAGATCCTCTGGATAATACTACTTTTGCTTTTCAAGAAAAGATTTTTCATATTTTAGGAGAGCTTGATGATCAAGATAAAAGCAATTTAAACAAAAGCGGACGTGGGGCAAGTAAATATGTTCATTGAGAATATTTTAGCGATAAAGATAATCAAAATATATATCCTTTTATTCAGTCAATAGATCGTAAGCTTGGCTCTCTTTCTAAAACTTTAAACAAAAAAATCAATGTCGCATTAGATACTCCTGAAGAAAAAAAGTATTTAGAACGTCTTCAAAAACTTGAAGAAGCAAGACAAAAATACTTTTTCGAGAAACTTATTTTCCAATGTTTTATTAACACAGATATTTGCCAGCAACCTGAAGGCAAAATTATCATTCCGACAAACAAGCTTACTAGCCAAACAAAGCGTAAAGTTCGAGATAAAATTTCAAAGGCTACAAAATACTTTACAAAGAGCAGTGATCAGGCAAATAAAAACAATTATATTTGGGAAAAACTTTGTGAATATTTTCAAAATAAAGGCATAAGCATCGAAAATGAAACAGGAGAAAGATGTCAATATTCTGATTTTTTATCCGATCGTTCTACTCAAAATGAAAGAGGCTTTCTACAAGCAAAAACAGATCAACAAACAATCATTAAAAGTAGTAAATATTCTAATGAAGAAAAAATACTTTTAGCAATATACACAGGAAATAAAGATAAGGTCTTTAGAAAAAGTGGACGTAATTATTACAATGACAATGATACCGACTACACCAGTTATGTCTTAGGAAGGGAATCCTGTTGCAGCGGTGATACAGTTTTGGCTAATGAAGTAATCGGAATACCAACTAGAAGGGGGCAACTTAACCTTATTACTAAGGCAACTTTGTTGCCTAGCGATGAAATCATTGAAGATTTCGGATAAAATATCTTCTCCCCACTTAATCCACTGTTCTACCTTTGAGTAAATATAGCCTTTCAAATGCTTATTAACAATGAAGCCTTAAAAAAGAGACCAAAACAGTCTCTTTTTTTGTTTTCTTTTCCAAAACTTACTTGCTAGAATAACAACACTTTTTAAATTTCAGAGTTAAGTTATGAACGGACCAAATCCAAACAATAAAACACCAATGCAAGGATTTCCTCAAGTAGGTTACTTGAAGAATTTTGTCACGCAAAAAAATATAGAAATCGGAGATTATACTTATTACGATGACCCGGAAGGTCCGGAAAATTTTGAACAAAACGTTCTTTACCACTTTCCTTTTGTTGGAGACAAACTCATCATTGGAAAATTTTGCGCAATTGCAAAAGATGTTAAATTCATAATGAATGGAGCGAATCATAAAATATCAGGTTTTTCAACATACCCGTTTCAAATTTTCGGCAACGGCTGGGAAAAAGTATCTCCCAAAAAAGGTGATCTACCCTACAAAGGAGACACTATCATCGGTAATGATGTTTGGTTAGGCTACAAATCAACAATTATGCCAGGAGTAAAAATTGGAGATGGCGCAATTGTTGCCAGCAGATCAGTCGTCACAAAAAATGTACCTGCCTACAGTATCGTGGGAGGAAACCCTGCAAAAATAATTAAATTCCGCTTTGATGAAGGAACGATAAAGAGATTATTAACAATTGCTTGGTGGAACTGGTCAGCTCGAAAAATCACTAAAAACTTAAAAGCAATCGTAAATAACGATATAGAAAAATTACTTTAAATATTCCGCCAACATATCCTGCCAAATTGTCATTGGAGGACCTTTGGTATTTTGTAATACAGAATAACTCGGTCTTTTCGCTACCTGAGGAAATTCGCCTGAATTAACTCTTAAAACAGGAATCTTGATATTTTTGAGTCTATAAATTTCCTCCGTCAAGTCAGCCCAAGTCGCCTCCCCTAAACCTGTTAAATGATAAATCCCCTTCTCGTATTTTTCATTTTCAAGTATTTTTTTAACTCCTTTTACCAAATCAAGTGTCCAAGTCGGTGAGCCATGCTGATCTTCTACGACCTTGACCTCCTTTTTTTTCTTTCCAAAATGCAGCATTTTTTTCACAAAATTAGGACCATACTGACCATACAACCAAGCTGTACGCACAATGTAATAATTCCAATTAGGGTTTAAATTTGCCCATTCCAGAACTTTTTGCTCGCCTAAAAGCTTACTTGTACCGTAAACATTCAATGGATTGGTTAAATCATCTTCACAATAAACCTCCCCCTTAGTTCCATCAAAAACATAATCTGTTGAAATTTGTGTAAAATCAATTCCTCTCTGACTGCAAGCTTCCGCGAGATATCCTACCGCTTCAGCATTTACCTCCATGGCAATTTTACGCTCATGTTTTGCCTCAGCACGCTCAACATCTGTATAAGCTGCAGCATTAATGACAAAATCAGGTTTATATTTTTCAACTGTCTTTTGAACTAATTTTTTGTTCGTAATGTCCAGATTAAAGTAATCTAAAGGAATTATTTCATATTTATTTTGAAAATAATAAGTCAGTTCCATCCCCAGCATCCCCTGACTTCCTAAAATCATTAATTTTTGCATTTTTCAAAATTATAAAACAAATTTTTTAGCTGCGTCATTTCGACCGAAACAATTTTATAGAAAATAATAAACTAATGTAAGTTTATATTTTTTTTAAATAAAACCAAAGTAAAGTGGAGAAATCTTTAAGATAAAAGATCACAGATATTTTAATTTTGTATATTTTTAACATCAAAGATATCTTTCCTTTCTGCAGAAAGGGAACTCCAAGATAACAATAAAGTAGAAAATTTACTGAAATTTTCTACAATTTATAATTTATCACTTCTTATGTAACACGTCTCGAGATCTCCCGATCCACAAAACTCTTTTCACGTCCGTACTTCAAGCGAGAAAGCTGCTTGAAAGCCTCTATGGCATCCTCATCCGCACCAGTCGGATCGTAAATCGTATTCATCGAAAAAGCACGCGAAGTCGCATTATCAATGTTGAGCTTAATATAAGCTTTGTAATTAGCAATGTTAATCAAATCCTGTTCGGAGAAAACCGGAGCAAACTCTTTTGCCATGACCTCCGCATCCTGAGAACCGATTTTAAAACACATCATTGAACCAACATTACCAAAAACCGCATCACGAATCGTCGTATCTTCGGTAGTCCCCTTCCCTCCGACTTTCATCTTGGTAATCTGGGAAATGTACTGATGGGCAACAATCAGATTCAAACGATACTTACGAGCCTCAGACAAAATGGAAGCAAAAGAATCAGTCACAAAGTTCTGAAATTCATCCACATAAAGATAAAAATCCTTACGATCTTTCTCCGCAGTATCCACACGACTCATCGCTGCCATCTGGATTTTCGCCACCATAATCATACCGAGTAGCTGTGAGTTAATGTCACCTAATTTACCTTTTGACAGGTTTACAAGTAAAATCTTTTGGTTATCCATCACATCACGAAAATCAAAACCACTCTTTGTTTGACCGATAATATTACGAATCTGCATATTTGTGATAAACGGACCAAATTTTGAATTAAAATATGGAATCATTTCCTGCTTTTCACGCGCCCCTGAAGCAGCCATTTCTTTCTCCCAAAAAGATTTGACTACCGGATTGGTCACCTTCGAAGCCTTATGTTGCTGATAAGCATCATCCGTAAATAAACGTGGCAAATCAATCAAAGTCGCACCTTCTTCCTCATCTTCCATCAGAGTCAAAACACCATTTCGAAAATAATGCTGTAAACGCGGTCCCATAATTTCTTCACCAAACATTTTGATAAAAATCGCCAAAGCTTCCTGCGCAACAAACTCTTTTTGATCTTGAGTATAAGCTTCCAACATATTTAACCCCAAAGGACGCTCTAAATCACCCGGATCAAATAAAATAATATCATCAGCACGTTCCCTGGGAACATAAGGTAAAACAGCCTCTACCAAGTCTCCATGGGGATCAACCACACACACGCCTTCTCCATTTTGCAAATCCTGACGAATCATGTATTCCAAAATTGTGGATTTACCTGTACCTGACTTACCAATTGCATAAAAATGTCTTCGTCGATCATCTCTTTTGATACGAACTTCTTTTTTTTCTCCTCGAAAAACACTATGCGCTAAAAGCAAACCTTCTTCAGGTAAATTATGTGGAGGTGCTGCAATTTTAAAATCTTGCCATTTGATATTCGGACTGTTGTTATAGCGAATATTAGGGAAATGATAAATTGCCGCAAGCTCTTCAGCCGACATGATTTGAGACCATTCACGCACTTTGAAAATCATCCGATAAAGATTGATCCAAAAAGGTCTTCTGAAGCTACGATAAATAAAATTACGTAATAAAAACTTGTGTGAATGATATTTCGTTTTTGTAAAAGAATTCAGATTAGAATCAGCATACTGCTCAAAAGCTCCGCGAATGTTTGCTAGTTGAGTTTCTGCCTCGTGTTTGGTAGGTGCTGATGTTACAAGGCGTATAATCACATCAAAACCCACTTTAGCCGCTTTTTCTTCCATTGCTTTAACTTTTTCCTGAGTTATCGGCGTAGTCTGAGCCATTCCTTGATTATCAACCGCCTGAGCCATATTCTGATCTGTTGGTCCATGCAAAACAATGTCAAGCAATGTACCAATCCAAGAAATCGGGTTTAGCCAGTTTTTTTTCTCTTTTTCTTTATGGATTCTTTCCGCCTCTTCTTTAGTCAAATCCTGCCACTTACTGCTTAAAACAGGTCTAAGCATAATTTGAATTGCAGCACCTTCATCTTTGCTAAGTTTAGAGCAAGCATTCGTAATATTATTCAAAGGATCACTCTCTAGTCTTTGCGTTGTTTTAATGGGAAAAATATGAGATTTTGACAAATACATGTAATTGCTCGCCTGCACAGAACCCGGCTTAAAAATGTTATAATCTTTGGTTTGCTCAATGATTGCGTCAGGATAGTAAGACGTAATTTGCTTTTCCATAAGTGAAGCATACTGCCTCGGAAAAACCAGATAAAAATAGATTTCATCATCAATCACGGCATATTCCATTGAGAAAAAATCCTGACCAATGACTTTATTTTTTAAGTCAGGATTTGCCAAAGCATTTAAGGCAGTATAAAAATGTGTCATTACGCCCACAACTTCTTTAAAATCTTTTTCTTTGTCTTTTTGGTCTTCTTTATCTTTTTGAGAATCTTTTTTCGGGATTAGAACTTGCAAAAAAACCATGTCAAGCATACGTGCCTTATCCACACGCAAGCGAACAAGCCAAACCAACAAAAGATAAGCTAAGATTAGCGTAACAACAAAACCGATGATTGCAAGAATTGTTTCGAACACTTTTTTTGTTTCTATTCACTTATATTCTAGCAAAAATCCAAGGAAAAATACAGCTTAATTCATCCTTGTAAATAAGATTACAAACAAAAGAAGTTGCGGATAAAGTTTCTTTGACCTAGTATTCTTTTAGAGATTAGCAAGATTCAGATGTCGCTTTTTCAATTTATAACAAATCTTGATTATACAATAATCGCTCTTATTTCTGCTTTTTTCGGCGCAACTGCAAACATTGCAGCCAGAATACTGCTTAAAGATGTGAAAAGCTACAATATCATGGGATTAAGTTTCCTGATGGTAGGATCAACTTTGCTCATGATCAGCCCTCTCTTCTACTTTTTTGAGCCGACCTGGGTTACGATTGCCTTGCTTTACTCTATTGCAATTATTGATGCAACAGGGAATTATTTTTATTTCAAAACATTTGAAAAGACAGAGGCAAACATCGCAAGCTCAATGCTTGCACTCACCCCAGCCTTTACCTTCATCGGTAGCTGGATTTTCCTGAAAGATTCCGGCTCAACTCTGAATATTCTCTTGTCATTTCTGATTATTATTACCATTGTCATCTTTTCAGCTGACTGGAAAAATCTTAAGTCTTTTCACTTTAATACTTTACTACCTGCGATTTCCGCTTCGTTTTTCTTCGGCATTTCTTCTATCCCTTCTAAATATTTACTCACAAACTTAGAAGCCATTAACGCTCCCACTCTTTATATGTTCCGGGCAACGATTATCGGCATGATCGCCTTCATTTTCATGCGACCAAATTTGAGCAAATTGGACAACAAGCACTATGGATTGATCTGGTTTCAAGGATTACTTGCTATCGCAACATGGGTTAGCTTGTACTATGCACTTTCGAAAGGGAATGCAGGTATCACCATCACACTGGCAAATACCGTGCCGGCGTTTACAATTGTTTTAAGTTCGTTCTTTTTAAAGGAAAAAATTACTCTCAAAAAACTAATCATCGTCTGCTTGGTTCTTGGTCTTTCTGCCTTGATCACTCTTTCATAAAAAGGAATAGTTTTTTCTAGTTATCACGCTTTTTTAAAAAAACCTGCTAAGATTTGAAACCTTAGCAGGTTTGAAAAAAGCAAAGTAAGTTTCTCCTCTCTATTTTTGTTCTAAAATATCGATTGCGACACTCAACATTTTAACAAACTCAGCTAAAATCAGATCTTGCTCTTTTGCTCTCAAAACGCTGAAACTTTTCGAAACAATTCCTTTTTCTCTCGCAAATGCAGTTGGATTTGCTTCTTCTGGAAAGAATGACCTTACAATGTAGTCAACTGCAGTCAATTTAGAAATATTTTCATAATTTCCCAATTCCCTCCAAGCTTCATTTGGTATTTCGTAAATAGCATAATTTGCTTCATCAAAATAAAGAGCACGCTCAAGCAACTCTCTAAACTCTATTTGTGAGACATTTCGAGCCGGACTATAAAAAGTATCAATTACATCTCTCTCAAGTAAATCCTGAACATAAGGAACAAACCACGTTTCTGCTCCAAATTTTGCAATAATGGCTTCAAGTGTTTCTTCTACTTCTAACTTTTCTATTTCCGACCAAGAATTATCCGTATCTTCAAAATTCCAATCTCCTTCTGTATCACCCCACTCTTCCATTACTTTCTGTTCAAATCCTAAAAACATTCCCATGATTTTATTGAAACTAATTTCAGCGGAACCTTCTTTCGGAAAGCTAAAAGATCTTTTTTCATACATTATTTCTGCCTCTTGGGTAAAACTTAAATCTTCCATTTCCAAATCAAGCCCATTCTCTGCAAGTAATTTCTCAAGCTTAAAATCAGCGTCAAATTCAAAAGAAGTGATTAAGTTATTTTTCTCTGTAAGTTTAATTTCAAAGTCAAAGTATTTTTTTAACTTTTCCAATCCCTCATTAAGTTCCACATAATCACTTTCTTTAATCGGATTACCAAGTTCTTCAACAACTTCTTCCTTCAAATAGACCGTCAAAAAATCCATTTCGTTAATCACGTCAATCATCGCTTGTCTGTCAATCTTTTCAACTTCATCTTTCAGCGTAATTGTATAAACATTACCATTTAAATTAACATCAAAAAAACCGCTCACTAAAAATAATTCCAAGACTAAAGCAGCATCTTGACCATCAAAATCCATCAGATTCATTCCATCAATTTCTTCATACTCCTCAGCGAAAGAGTCAAACTCATCGGCTAGTTTTTTTAAGTTAATGTAGTAAGTTTCTCCGGTAAAGATTTTCGTAATTTCAAAAAAACCTTCAATTATATGTTTGGCATTTCTATCTCCTGAATTTACTCTTACTTCATAATCACCAATTTCATAAAAAATATCTTGGTTTGATTTATCAAAAAAAACTTTTGCCACAGCTTCCAGATTTAGCTCAAAATCAGCGGTTAAGAAATCCCAATCTTCGATTAATTCCGAAGGCAACGTTTTTGCATAAAAATCTAGGGAAAACTCTGTTTCTTGTTTCATCCTATTACCGTTTTTCGTGTAAACCGTTTCCGCCACTAACTCGTTTTCCGCCAAGGAGAGAACCCCTTTTGACTCACTCTGAATATAGGTCTGATCAATACTCTGCTTTACCTTCTCGATGAGATCATCCGTGTTATTAGCTTGAGCAAAAGGAATTGTTACAATTGCACAAACTCCGGCAAAAATTGAGAGCAAGGATTTTTTTACTTTTTTCATGAAAGAATAATAAGAAAATAAAAATTATTTACATGGCACAAAACGAAAGAATTCTAACAAATTCTCTCAAGAAGACAAAATAAAATAAACTATACAAATTATGCCGTTATTGCTTGGAATAAAAGATCTGAATTTAAGAAAATTTTTTGCCAAATAAAACTCAAATCTCTATAATCAGGTTTGCTTAAAATCAAACTTAAATTAAATATGGAAAATTTTGAAGCAGGAACAACGAAACAATCTGCATCCAAAAATTCGCAAACAAACTTCAGCAATCAAAACACAAACAATAAACCTGACTTTTTTACAGACTCAACACAACAATTTCTACGAAAATCTTATAATTTGATAATGAAAAACAACCCTCGAGGAAACAGCGGGAAAAAGGAATTTTCAACCTCTCAAATTGTTATTATAATTTGGGGAATCGCCTTAATTGTTTTTTTTGCTGAAGCATTTTTACCGATTATCGCCTTTTTCCTCTTCTTTTACTTTTTAAACCAAAAAGCAGAAAAAAAATTAAAAGAAACTAATAACAATAAACCCGAGACTATCAGTTCTCTTAGCTCTCAAAGCAATTTTCAAACTAGCCAAACTCTCTACGGCAGCAAAGTTAAAACATTCAATCCCACAGACAATATCCAAGATTCATTTGCAAATTGGATCAGAGTTGTTTTGTTAATCGGTTTGATAGGATATTGTATTTATTTTGCTTGGGCACACTTACAAGACAAATTTTTATAAAACTCCTTCATGCAAAAAAATCCAAAAGTAATCCTTGTCGACATCATCAATCCGCAAACAAGCAAGAAAGAAGCAGAAATAAGCCTCTATGAACTTGATAATTTAGTGGAAACCTATGGTGGATTTGTCGTGGTTAAAAAAATCCAGAAAAAACAAACACCAAACTACAAAACCTACGTTGGTTCAGGAAAATTAGATGAAATCATTTTAGATACTGACGTTTTAGGTGCCGACTTGATTGTTTTCAATAACATCCTAAAGCCTCAACAAATCTACAACATTGAACACAAAATTTATTCAAAAAATCCAAATGTCAAAGTCTGGGACAGGGTGGATTTGATTCTCAAGATTTTTGCCAAACATGCCGAAAGTACCGAAGCAAAACTGCAAATTGAGTTAGCTTCAATTCGTCATATGGGACCACGTATTTTCGGTATGGGAATGGAACTCTCCAGACAAGGAGGGGGAATCGGGACAAGTGGAATCGGAGAAACCAACACGGAAATCATGAAAAGGCATTTGGCAAAGCAGGAACAAAAAATCAAGGATAAACTCAAAAAAATTCAAAAAAGACATAAGTTGCAACGCCAAAGTCGCTCTCGCCAAAATCTCAAAACAGTCGCCATAGTCGGCTATACAAATGCTGGAAAATCCCAACTGCTCACTTCTCTGACCAAGAAAAAAGTAAAAGTTCGCGATGAACTTTTCGCGACACTTGATACACGCATTGGGCAACTTTACCTTCCCCAAAGTTACTCAACCTGCCTACTCAGCGACACAATCGGTTTTATTCAAAACCTTCCACCAAGCTTAATTGAAGCTTTTAAGTCAACGTTGGATGAAACGATTCACGCGGACTTGCTTCTCCACGTCATTGATTTTTCCGATCCGCAAAAAGAAGAAAAAATAAAAGTCGTAAATGAGATTCTGGAAAAATTAGAAGTAAAAGAAACACCCACTATTTATGTTTGTAATAAAGTTGACCTGATTAAAAATTTAAAAAATAAAACTTTCCTTAAAAAACATAAAAAACACTCCCCTGTTTTCATTTCCGCTTTAAAAAAAGAAGGGCTGAAAGAGTTAGTTGAAAGAATTGAAGAAAAATTAATTTAAATCTCCCTCGAGGGAGACACAGAGGGTGTCTGCATGCTTGACCTATTTTCCAACTTCATGCTTACTTTTTAACCGTCTCTAAATCATTAATTCATTTAATCAAAAACTACCCTGTTTTGTATATAAAAACAAAGAGGATTTGCTTAAAAAACTTGAAGAAGCTGAAAAAAAACTACCAAAACGGAGAGAAAGGCATTTCATTGGAAGAAGTCTATCGACGTATTATGAATAAATACGCATAATCCAATACTCGAATAATATTTTTGTAGTTACTACTGTTAACACTTTGTTAAAACTTTCAACGACTTCCACACCCCCCAACCCCCTCAAGGGGGATTTTAATTAGAAAATATGATTCACGAAATCCAAGCAAAAACAGCCTTAAACAAACTCAAACGTAAAATGCCATATGCTTGGGATCTAAATATTTATCGTGGTTGCGTGCACAACTGCCACTATTGCTATGCGCTCTATTCGCATCAATATTTGAATAATCAAAATTTTTTCCAAGACGTTTACGTCAAAACAAACATTGTTGAATTACTGGAAAAACAATTAAGTTCACGCAATTGGAAAAGAGAAATTGTAAACATCGGCAGTGTCTGCGACAGTTATCAACCCATTGAAAAAAAGTACCGGCTCATGCCTCAAATTCTCAAATTAATGATCAAATATAAAACACCAATCATTATTTCCACAAAATCAGACTTAATCCTGCGTGACTTTGATTTGATCAACGAACTCTCTCAAATCACTTACGTCAACATTGCCGCCACTATTACGACAATGGATGAAGAAGTCAGAAAAAAACTTGAGCCAAGAGGAGTGCCTTCCCTTGATCGTTTTAAAATGCTCAAAGCATTTCGCAAAACCAACGCAAGCACAGGACTGCATATGATGCCGATAGTTCCTTACCTAACAGACAGTAGCGAAAATTTTGACAAACTTTTTGCTGCTGCCAAAGACGCACAAGTTGATTATGTATTGCCAGGAACACTCTACCTACGCAGTCAAACGCGCAAGCATTTTTTTGAATTTTTAGAAAAAGAATTTCCTGAATTAGTCAGTAAATATCATAAAATTTATCCCGGTAGAAAAATAGGCGCAATTCAAAATTACAAAAAAGAAATGTACCAAAAGCTCAAGCCTCTGCAATTCAAATACGGACTTTCCAGTAATTACAGCAAGCCGATTAAGGAGAAGTTGAGAAAAGAGGAAAAACAGTTGAGACTGTTTTAATTTCAAACAGCAACAATGTGTTATCCTGAGGAGCAAAAAAAGGTCGCGTCATTTCGACAGAAACGATTTTATGCTTATTCCTTAAATAGCAGCAATTCTTATTTTTGTTTCAAAATAAAGTTAAGTGGAAATGACGCGGTTTAAGGATTTTGCTCTCTTCCTATCTCTAAAACAAACTCTGCTGCAAATCTTCCTTTTGCGTTTTTGGCTTAAAATTATTTTTTTGCTGTTCCAACAAATCTTGTTTGATTTTAGTAAGAAAAGGACTTTTGGATAAATTATACTGTCTTCCCAAAAGGAAGCGTTTTTGCGCATGGCTCAAGAAAAGATAATTCTGCGCGCGTGTCATCGCCACGTAAAGTAAACGCCTCTCTTCGCCTGATTCGGTTTTATGATTTTCAAAAAGCGAATAAGGCATCAAGCCATCTTCCACGCCAACCAGAAAAACAGCCTTAAACTCAAGCCCTTTGGAAGCATGCATGGTCAGGAGAGAAACATTTTCCACCTTCCTGTCATAAGTATCAACCGGTTTGCCCAAAGAGGCAAAAGCTAAAAATTCCGGTAAAGTTTCAAATTTTTCTGCCAGTTCAAGCAGCTTCTGAAAATCTCGCGGATGTTCTGTTTTTAATTTCGGAAAAAATTGATCAATCGCCGTAGAGACACATTGCAATGTGTCTCTACCTAAAACAAAATCAGACATAATAACCCTCTGCTTTTCTAATTTATTTCTCAAAAAAACATTCTCAGGATTCTCCATTAGCTTCAAAACATCCAACACATTGCGAATAAATTCTTTTTGGAAAAAAGATTTTTCTCCGACAATTTGATAAGGAAGACTGTGCTGCTGGAAAGCCTTTTCAAAAACAGGCATCTGCGCACGTGTGCGACACAGAATCGCAAAATCACTCAAGCTCTCTATTTCATCCGCTTCATTTCCATCCGAAACCTGACTATAAAGAGAAAAAGAACGCAAACCTCCGAGCATTTCCTCAATTTTCCTTGCGACAAATTCTGCTTCTTGTTGGTCAGTCCGGTTTTCGGAAATTTTTACCTTAACACCTTTTTGCAAACTTAAAAGTGGTGCTTCTGTCTCCAAAACAGACTCAGAAGCTTGCAACACATTTCCCGGACAACGATAGCTGGTTTGTAGCCTGTAAATTTGGCTCTGTGAATAATCTTCTTGAAATTTTTGAATAAAAGCAATGTCTGCTCCGCGAAAGGCATAAATCGCTTGATTAGGATCTCCGATCGCAAGAAGGTTAGCTTTTTGCTCCGGCATCAGTTGCTGTAAAAATTCGTACTGCGCAGCATTGATATCCTGATACTCGTCAACAAGAATCCATTGGAATTTGTTGCAACCAGCTAAAGCAGGTTGTTCACATTCCTCCTGAACAGACTGCTTTAGCTGTCTGTCAGTTGAATATGCCGAACCAGTCATCCTAGATCTCCCAGCAAGCAACCGAACAGTTTGATACAACATATCGTCAAAATCCCAAAGCGCATGCTCTTTTAGAAATTGATTATATTTTTTGAAAATATCGCTAACAATCACGTCATTTCGACCAGAGTCCTGATGGAGTTTACCGAATCGGGACGAAGCGGAGAAATCTTCTAACTTGAGGGGGTTTTGTTTCAATTTCGTAATCTCCGCCAAAGCTTTCTTCAAGTCTTTCTTCGCCACCCCCAAATGTTTACTTAAAATCACCTTTTGATCATTCTCATCAATAATGGAAAAATCTTTTTCACTTTCTTGAAAAGCTTCGCGTAAAATCCGATAACCTAAAGCATGAAAAGTAGTTATGGTCATTTGAGATACAAACTCACGATCCAGCATCTTTTCCAAACGTTCACGCATTTCTTTCGCAGCTTGATTGGTAAAAGTAATCGCTAAAATATTTTCCGGTGAAACGTTTTTATTTTTGATCAAGTTCACAATCCGGTAAGTCAGCACACGAGTCTTACCTGTACCGGGACCGGCT
The DNA here is from genome assembly GCA_028279865.1 of Candidatus Altimarinota bacterium. GTDB lineage: Bacteria > Patescibacteriota > Gracilibacteria > JANQMV01 > JANQMV01 > JANQMV01. Next base: position 18,001 of record JANQMV010000047.1, read on the forward strand.
AAGACTAATGCTGGTCCGGTAAAATGCTCGACAGCTTTACGTTGTTCTGGGTTTAAGCTCGTAGACATAAATCCCCCTTGAGAGGGCTGGGGGGTGTTAGCCTGCTTAAGCTTACAACAATCCTCATGCTTACTTTTTAATTTTTCACCTTTCTCGTCACAACAAGCTGAAGCATGTTGTTCATTTTTATTGTGAACAGACTGCTTTAGCTGTCTGGAAGGTTCACCTTCGTCGGTAGAGACACATTGCAATGTGTCTCTACCGCTGTCCGAATCTGATCTTTTGCTTTTTTCGTCATCTGTAGAGACATCCAATTTGGGCGTCTCTACCTTCTTCAACTGCCGATAAGTCGCCAAATCAAAAGGCAAAATTTCACGTTTTTCCTTCTTTTGAAACTTCAAATCCACACTGCCAAACAGTGTGTTTTGCTCTGTAAAAATACTTTTGTCCTCCTCCGGCGCAAAGACTTTAATCTTACCAAACTCTCCATCAAAGCCAGGCTGCGCGAAAATTTCTTCTTCACGTACTCTCCTGATTGCTTCACCCAAAATTTCTCCTCCTGCTTTTTGAATTTCGACTAAAGATAAATTTCGTAAAATTTCCAATTCCGGTCCGAGTTGGTGTAATAAATTCAAGTAAGCCTCATTCACCTTTTTGGAATTTTCTCCCACGCCGTGAATCTCGGATAAAATTTCTTTCAGTGGAACAAGCGAATAAAAAGGCTTTTGATTTGGTCTGTCTTTGATGTCATCACGATCCGCCAATTCCGCTACACGATTGCTCACACCGATGACGACAGGTTTGTGGCACTGCGGACAAATTCCCTGATGTTTCAATGTCTCTACCGGATCAAAACAAACCTCGCATTTGCGGTGACCGTCGTAGTGGTACTTCCCTTCTTCGGGATAAAATTCTATAGTCCCTAAAAACTCATCTGAACTACCGAGTTTCATTGCCTTGATTAAAGCCGCATAACTCAGTTCCGTGTTAAACAAATTTGCTTCTCTCCCTAATTTCTCAGGTGAATGCGCGTCTGAATTGGAAATTAAAGTGTATTTATCCAAAAAACTACACATGTAATTCATCGGCGGATCAGACGAAAGCCCCGTTTCCAAGGCATAAATGTGCTCTGACAAATCTTCAAAGCACTCCTCCACGCTGTCAAAACCGGATTTTGAACCCAGCAAAGAAAACCACGGCGTCCAGATATGCGCCGGTACAAAGAAAATCTCCGGTGAAGCCTCCAAACAGATTTCAAGCAGATCACGTGCGTCCAATCCAAGAATCGGTCTTCCGTCCGAGGTAATGTTAAAGTTATAACTTTGCAAAATTTGCTGAATTTTCTCCGCCACAGCAAAACTCGGCGCAAAAACCACATTGTGAATTTTGCGTACTTTTCCGTTTTTTTTGTAAATGTTGCTAATCTCAGCCGTAAGGATAAAGCGAACATTTTCGTCAAAATTCCCCGCCAACGGTTGGCGGTATTCCGCTTTCAGCTTGTACAAACCTGCCTCCGCCGGCTCTAATTTGGTTTTTAATTCTTCCAGCCAAGCAGGATGGGTGAAGTCTCCCGTGCCAATCACCTTAATCCCTTTCAGCCGACTCCAATAATCCAAACCTTCAGGATTTAGCTTCGGACTCGTCGCCCGAGAATAAGGTGAATGAATGTGAAAGTCAGCGACAAAAGACATCAGGCTTATTTTTAGGATAAAGGTGTAAATATGATAAACTACATGTAATCAATTACAACTTAAAAAGGTTTGAAAAAATCCTCGTTAATGATTAGTATTCCCCGACAGCCTCTTAGTTTCTAACAAATTTATTCATAATGCACAAACAAGACATAGATAAAGTTTGTAAAATTGAATTCCAAGAATTTCCTCAAAAAATTATAAGAAAAACTGTTGGCATTTGTAACGAAGTATTTGAAGTAAAATTTCGTAATAAAAGCTATATATTAAGAATAAATAAAGAGAAAAATTATCTTTATGGAACGCATAAATTTTTTCCTCTTTTCCAAAAGCTAAAAATAAAAACTCCTCGGATTATCGCTGAGAACTATTCAAAAAACAAATTTGCTTTTTGCTACCAATTTTTAAGTAAAATACAAGGCAAAGATTTAGGATTAGTTATTCATAAACTTAGTGAAAAAAATCTAAAATCAATCGCCATAGAAATTTCTAATATTTTTGATAAATTTAATCAAATCCCTTCCAAAAAAGATTTTGGAGGAATTTCGGGCTTAAACGAAGAAAAATATAATAGTTTATCCGAAATAATTCTAAATCATAAGCAAACGATCTTAGATAGAAACGAAAAAACAGGAGTAATAGACCAGTTGCTTCTTAAAATTTTAAATGAGGTAATAGATACCCATCAGGATTATTTTTTAGAAGTGAAAGCCAAATTGTACTACGATGATATTTCTTCAAAAAACATCATGATTCATCACGGCAAATTTAACGGACTTGTCGATCTGGACTTTCTGATGAAGGGAGATTATCTGGAAGCTATCGGAAGAATTATGGCTAGTTGGTACGGAAATAAGCATGGAGAAATTTATATTAACGAAATAATGAAACTGCAAAAATTAGATGATAATCAAAAAAAAATAGTCAAAGTGTATGCTATATTAAATTTGATTTATTGGATTAGCGAAGAAGGAATAAAGTTTAACAGCAACTCTTCGGAAGTTATAAATTGGAATAAGGTAAGAAGTAAAAAGAGACAAGTTTTAGGGCTATTTGATGAAATAAAAAACTAAAAAATGCAAACCTTCACCACAGCCTCCGGAATCCAAAGCTACCTCAAAGCACAAAAAAACAAAACAATCGGTTTTGTAGCAACAATGGGCGCCCTGCACGCAGGGCACCTTTCACTCGTGCAAGAATCTAAAAAAAAATGCGACCTTACCGTTGTCTCAATTTTCGTAAACCCCACCCAATTCGCCCCAAATGAAGATTTGGATAAATACCCCCGACCAATTGAACAAGACAAAGCACTCTTGGAAAAAGAAAAGGTTGACGTACTTTTTTTACCTTCAGTTGAAGAAGTTTATCCAAACTTAGAAAAACCTCCTCAGCCTGTCCCGAAACTTCGGGAAGAGAGGCAGGAAGTTATTGCCAACATTGAAATGCAAGACTCTCTCTCCAAACAGCTAAAGCAATCTGTTCACAATAAAAATGAACAACACTCTTCAGCTTGTTGCGCCAAATTGGAACTTCCTGAATTCACAAAAACCCTCGAAGGTGCCAGCCGCCCCACCCACTTTCTCGGCGTCGCCGAAGTAGTCAAAAGACTCTTTGAAATTATAGAGCCAACTGATACCTTCTTCGGACAAAAAGATTTCCAACAAACACTTGTCATCAAGTGGCTGATTAAATCCTTTCAATTCAACATAAAATTACACGTTTGCCTGATCATTCGCGAAAAAGAAGGGTTAGCTCTCAGCTCACGTAATCAATACCTAAATCCGGAAGAAAAAAAAGCTGCTTTGATATTAAAAGAAACTCTGGGCTTAGCTCAAAAATTAGTTAATTCAGGGGAAGATAATGTCCAAACTATTGAACAAGCAATGCAAAAAAATATTCAAAAAGAGCCTCTCGCTTCTTTAGATTATGCTACTATAAGAAATCAAAATGACTTAAAGCAGCAAGAATTTACCGACTACAATTCTATTGCTCTTATTGCTGCGAAAGTTGGCAAGACGAGATTATTGGATAATACTCATCTATCGCAGTGATGCTGCTCGTTCCCAAATTCAGATTTGGGAACGCAATTGCCTAGGAAGCTCCTGCTTCCAGTGTGCAAACTGGAGCTTGCAGGTTTATTAAAGGACTCTATGCGGTTTATGAATTATAATTCCTCCGAGAGATTCCAGATATTTTTTCTAATCTTTTTTATATTTTTTAAAATTGTGATTAGAATAAACCTGCACGGAAAATTCTGGAATGACAGCTTCTGGATTTTAAGCAGATCAAAGAAATCCACTCAAAATGAAGGTAGAACAAAAAACTTTATAAACCATTCAACTTTACAAACTTTTTAATCCACCAAAAACAATACTTTATCTCTACATAAAGCCACATAGTCGCTATTTTACCTCTCCAAATTTTGCGTCAAAAAACCCTCGGCATTTCTGCAGGGCTTTTTGGTTTTTGTTTTCGGTATTTGTTAACTAAATCTTTAGAAACTCTAAATTAATCGAG
>JANQMV010000035.1 GCA_028279865.1 Candidatus Altimarinota bacterium
AGAACTACAAACAGAAAGCAAAGAATTACAGGCAAAAATTAAAAAATTAGAAGAAACTGTCGCTGAGAAAAACGCTGCTCTTGAAAAACTTAAGAAACAGAAAGAAGAGCATGAAAATGAATTTGGGCAATTAGAACAAGGTACAACAACAATTCAAAAAGAAATTACAAGATTAGAAGAAGCTGTCACTGAGAAAAACGCTGCTCTTGAAAAACTTAGGGAACAAAAAGAAACACATGGAAGTGATGTGAAACAACTGGAACAAGATACAACAACAATGCAAAAAGAAATTACAAGATTAGAAGAAGCTGTCACTGAGAAAAACGCTGCTCTTGAAAAACTTAAGGAACAGAAAGAAGAGCATGAAAAATTTCTTACAAACGCAGAAAGAAGAATCCAAACAATAGAAAATGATTTTACAACAAACGAACAACAAGCCAATGGTTTAATAGAAAGACTCGCCACAATCTTGTCAGAAGAGAATGTCGCACCAAGATCTCTCACCGAAGCGCTAGAATTGATCAATCTCTCGAGCAGCAAAGCAGAAAAACAAACCAGCCAAACAGAATATTTAATTAATGACGCTAATAAAAAAACAGAAGCCTTACAAGTTAAACTCAGTTTGCTTCAATCACGTCAATCAGAATGGAATAATGAAAAGGAAAGACTTCAAAAGACACAAAAGATTGTATCAAAGCTTGAAAAAGCTCTAAATAAATCTATTCGGGAACATGGTGAAAAAGAAATTTTAGCGAAAAAGAAGGAAGAATCACAATCAAAAATTATAAAACAATATAATACAGAATTACCAACATTACTCGGCATAGATATTGAAATTAATCCCGACTTTAGCCTAAAAACGTTCAACTTATTAACCAAAGAAAATAAACGAGATTTGATACAATCCGAACTTAACAAGTGTAGGCAATTGTTCGCTCAATATAAATATAATGGTAACAGTATTGCAGATTTGATACTCCGAGAAAATTGGGACATAGATAAGTTCTTTACAAAAGAAAGTCATTCTTTAAACCTTATGATGCAAAAAAAACTTATGCCACATGTAGAAGATGGTGTCTATTATAAGGGACAACATTTTGACCTGTACTTAATAGGACATTATGTGCAAGCTGATCTGCAAAAATTAGGTCAAAAGATAAAAACAGGTAAAAGACAAATGGAACAAAGATATTCAAATTATGTTCATAAAGAGATATTTAGAGTAATCTCAGCGCGTTTAAATGGCATAGGCATTAGCACCACCTCTAGTTATGGTAGTAAGGAAGAAATTCTTCAGTCTTTTGACAGAAGATCTAGTATTACCAAGATAGACCATACTTAGGTCATTCTTATTTTTTAAACTATTCTTTTTATACTGTAAGCAAAAATATACCAGCTTTATGAAACAACTTTAAATATAGAACTCATTTTGCTATGCTTGCAGCACTTAGCAATCTATATTTTAAACAAATCAAAATGTCCTACGAACTACACAAAATTCAAAATATTCACGCTAGAGAAGTCTTGGACTCACGTGGCAACCCAACCGTCGAAGTTGAAGTTAGTACCGAAAATTACACTGTTTCTTCGATTGTACCAAGCGGTGCCAGTACAGGAGTACACGAAGCTTTGGAATTACGTGATGGTGATCCAAAACGCTACCTAGGCAGAGGAGTGCAAAAAGCGGTAGACAACGTTAACAAAATCATCAAACCGGCTTTAATCGGTACTGATATTTACGCTCAACAAAAAATTGACGCAAAACTGCTTGAACTTGACGGAACACCCAATAAAGCAAATTTAGGTGCAAATGCAATTCTGGGAGTTTCTCTTTCTGTAGCAAAAGCAGCCGCCAAGGAGAGAAATCAGCACTTATTTGAACGCTATTCAGAAATTGCAATGTATATGAATATCAGCACTGAAGCTCGACTCCTTCCAACCCCAATGATGAATGTCATCAATGGAGGTGTTCACGCAGACTCCGGTCTTGAAATCCAAGAATTTATGATTATGCCAACTGGGGCAAATAGTTTTAAAGAGGCACTTCAAATAGGTGCAGAAATTTTTCATACTTTGAAAAAAATTCTTAAAAAACAAGGGATGACAACGGCAGTAGGAGATGAGGGAGGATTTGCCCCAAGGCTTGAGAACAATGAAGCCGCTTTACAAACATTGATGGACGCTATTGAACAGGCTGGTTACACAGATAAGGTAGAACTTGCTCTAGATTGTGCTGCATCAGAATTTTATGAGGACGGTTTTTATCTCGTAGGTGGAAGCAAGCTAACTGCAGATGATTTAGTAAGTTATTACGCCAACCTAATCGAAAAATACCCCATTGTTTCTATTGAAGATCCATTTGACGAAGATGACTTTGAGGCATGGCAAGCTTTCACTGCGAAGGTTGGAGACAAAGTCCAAGTTGTCGGAGATGATCTCTTTGTGACCAATCCGGAAAGAGTAAAAATGGGCATTGAAAAAGGTTTGGCAAACTCGATTCTGATTAAATTAAACCAGATCGGAACGGTAACCGAAACCATTGAAACGATCAATCTTGGAAACAGTCAAGAGTGGACATCTGTTGTTTCCCATCGTAGTGGAGAATCAGAAGATACAACCATCGCAGATCTTGCAGTTGGCTTAGGTACAGGACAAATTAAAACAGGCTCTCTTTCCAGAACTGACCGCATTGCCAAATACAATCAACTTCTCAGAATTGAAGAAATTCTCGGAGAAAAAGCTCAATATCAAGGCAATATTAGGTAATAAATTTATATCTTTATAAATTGCTTTTTAAGTTATAAAAGCGTAGACTTCTTTCCGTCTAATTTCTATTTTTTTAAAATTGTTAGTATGAAAAAAATCAAAATGTTATTCTTATCTGCAATAATTCTGGTTTCTTCAGGTTGTTCTGTAGTAAGTGAGCCAGATCCGCAAGAGGTAGTTACCGAGATGATCACAAATATGCAGCAATTAACTGCAGCAAAGTTTGAAGTCAGTTCAACAATTAAACAAAATGACCCTGAAACTAATTCGTCTTTTGAAGCAGAACTGCAAATGACTGGTAAAACAAACGCAGAAAACCAAAAAGTACCAAGCAGTGATCTTGACATAAATATCAGTGTAAAAACTAAAGACGCAGACAAAGGAGATATCAATGGAGACGCAAATTTTATGCTTACACTCACCGATGGTAATATTTACTTTAAACTGGGCTCACTCAACCTGCCGGAGGAATTACAAGGTCAGGTTGAAAGTTTTGTCAGCCTATACCTAGGTAATTGGTACAAATTTCCAAACGAACTGGTCCCGGATAATATAAAAAATCAAATCGCTGCCACAGAAGAAGATCCAAATAAAGCAAAAATTGAAGAACTCATAAGAAATACAAAACTTTTTAATGTGACCGAATCAAACACAAAATCAGGTCAATATGTTTATCAAGCCACTATTGAGCAAGAGGGGCTCAAAACTATCGCTTCAGAAATGGCAAAAATTGAAGGACAACCTCTTACAGATGCTGAATTAGGGGAATTAAGTACTTTCTTTGAAAATTACAATCACAATGTCACTTTATATATTGATCAATCAACAAAATATTTAAACAAAATCGAAGCAACAATTGATTCTAAAAATGCAGATGAAAATCCGGACATTACTCTAAAGGCTAATTTTAGCAATCACAATCAAGCCCAAGAAATCTCTGCTCCTGCAGATGCACAAGATTTTAACCCCATGAGCCTAATGGGGCTTGGCATGATGCTTGAGGGATCCCAAGGAACAAGTCTAAATGAAGAGGCAGGTGATTTTGAAGATCTTGATTTAAGCGAACTGGAAAATATGAACATGGAAGATTTAGAAAACCTTGAAGAAGAAATGCAAAACCTTGGTCAAGATCTAGAAAACATGGGCACAGAGCTTGGAGAAGAAATGGAGGCTTTGGGAGAAAACTTGGGAGCGGAACTTGATGTAATGATGGAAGGTTTACCTATAACAGAGTAAGAACAATAAACCATCAAAAAAAAGCCGCTAATAATTAGCGGCTTTTTTAAGCTTAAGAAATTTTATTAATGCACAATCACCTCTTTAACAGAATCTCTAAAAATATTAGCCAAAGGCTGTAATTCAGCTTTTTTAAAGCTAGTGTAATTTAGAAAGTTTTTATTCAAAACATTTTTTTTCTCAAAGTTTTGCAAAGAATATTTCTTAGCTCCCTTCACAAAATTCGCAATGCCTTGCAAAACTTCCGGTGTATGCAACTCCTTTATAATGGTTGTACGAAACTCATAATCAATCTCCGCCCCCATAATTAAATCTCGGCTCTCTTTAATTTTTGCAAAATCAACTTCCGCACCGACAATTTCTGCATAGTTTTCAGGATTAGCCTTAATATCCATGGCAATGTATTCCACTAATTTTTCTTTGATAATTTTTGCTAAAACTGCTGGATTTGTCCCATTAGAATCAAGTTTTACCAAAAAACCCTTTTTTCTGATTTTTTTAATAAACGCAATTAGATCATTTTGTAGCGTTGGCTCACCTCCGCTAATCACCACTCCATCAAGTAAACCTTTGCGAGTTTCCAAAAAATTAAAAAAAGCTTCCTCGGGAATCATATTACTTTCATAATTTTTCAGCTTTTCAGGTAGCACATATTCATCATTATAACAGAAACCACAACGAAAATTACAACCTGGTGTAAAGATAATACAAGCTGTTTTTTTCGGAAAATCTAATAACGTTAATGTATTAATTCCAATAATTTGCATATATTCTTAATTATTGCCAATTCACTACAGTTTAATCTGTTTTTCTTTTCGTCTTTCCGGCTGTCCGATACCTGTAAACATACTTTCGGTTCAAGATATGGAGCCTATCCTAGATGCGGGAACAAACCAGTATAATAATATATAATTTTATTGCTTGTTAGCTATAAAATCAGGCAAATAAAAATCCATACTCATTAATATGGATTTTTATTCATAAAAGCTAATTCTTAACTCTGCTTATCCAAAAAATCTTGTAGCTGAGAAATATCATCTGTTCTAAAAATTTCTTCTGCACCCTCTAAAATTACAATTGTTGGTGCGTTGGCTACGCCGTACTGCTTAATGTTATCCATAAAATTCGGACTTTGTTCATTGAGTATTTCTCCCTCAAAAGCAACATGCTCCGCAACAAATCCTTTAAAAGCGGGACATTTCGGACACTGTGTTGTTGTAAAAAGTATGTAATTCATCTGTTTTCTAATATTTAAAAGGTTAGATTTCGACTTCGGGTCCGCTCAAGCAACATCTACCTTTCCCCGAGCGAAGTCGAAGGGAAATCACTATGCAGCTTTAGAATATTTTTGAGTAAACAAAGAATTAGCGGAAATATTTTCGTTAAAATGTTTTCTTGAAAAGTGTTCCACTTTTTTGCCTTTATTAAAATGTGAAACACTGCGGTGATATCCCATCACACGAGTCCAGATTTCACAAGGAGTTCGTTGTGCATTTGCGTCATTAGAAATTTGACCTTTTGTTGTTTGTGAATTTTTCATGGTGTTTTTGTGTTAGAAAAATAAAATTTGTAATTGTTTTGTATCGTCTCAGCCCCAAATTCCCGGAGCTGAGACGACATTTTGGTTTATGATTTTTGTCTGTGTTTTTGGCTTCTAGGGTCAGCCGCAAACTCAGCACGGAAACCGGCATCCAATGTCGAACCATTGAATCCGATCTCCTCATCACAACACGGACAGAAGTCGTGTTCTCCTTTTAAGTATCCATGGTTTGGACAGATACTAAAAGTAGGTGTAATTGTTATATAAGGCAGATGGAAATTTGAAAGTGCTTTTCTCACCATTTGTTTACATGATTCAGCATCACTGATCCTTTCCCCCATGTACAAATGTAAAACTGTTCCACCTGTATATTTTGTTTGTAATCTATCCTGCAATGCCAACGCCTCAAACGCATCATCTGTGTAATTAACAGGCAATTGGCTTGAGTTTGTATAATAAGGTTTATCCTCTGTTCCTGCATTCAAAATATCCGGATGTTGCTTTTGATCTTCTTTCGCAAACCTGTAAGTTGTTCCTTCCGCCGGTGTTGCTTCCAAATTGTAAAGATTGCCTGTCTCTTCCTGAAAATCTCTCAGCTTTTGTTGCATGAAAAGTAAAATCTCTTCCGCAAAATCCTGCCCCCATTCATCCGCAATATCGTGTTCATCATTTGTAAAATTTCGAATTGTTTCATTAATACCGTTTACACCAATTGTTGAGAAATGATTGTTAAGATTTCCTAAATAACGTTTTGTGTATGGGAATAATCCACGATCAATCCATTTTTGAATTTCTTTTCTTTTTAGTTCCAATGAGTTTTTTCCAAGTTCCATTAGGTAAGCGATTCTCTTAAATAATCCTTCTTTATCACCCTTGTAATTATATCCGATTCTTGCTGCATTGATTGTTACTACTCCGATACTTCCGGTCATTTCCGCACTTCCAAAGAGTCCATTTCCTCTTGCAAGAAGTTCGTCTAAGTTTAACTGTAAACGACAACACATCGATCGCACGTGATTCGGATCCATAGTTGAATTAATGAAGTTTTGGAAATATGGCATTCCATAACGCGCCGTCATTTCAAAAAGTGCTTCTGATTTTTTATCTTCCCAACCAAAATCTTTCGTAATATTGTAGGTCGGAATAGGGAAAGTAAAGACACGCCCCTTGGAATCTCCCGCTGTCATCACTTCAATATAAGCTTTATTAATCATATCCATTTCCTCTTCCAGTTCACCAAAAGTATACTCAAAATATTCTCCGCCTAGCTTCAATTTTTTATCTCTCAAATCTTCCGGACAAGTCCAGTCCAAAGTAATGTTGGTAAACGGCGTTTGTGTACCCCAGCGAGACGGCACATTTAAGTTAAAAACAAAAGACTGAACATTCTGGAAAACGTATTTATAGGTTCTTTTATTGATATATTCCTTTTTTGCCTCTTCCGATGGGAAATTAAAATAGCCGGAAGTTTTAATATCTTCTTCTATTTCCATTTTATATTTTCTGACAAATGGAGCCAAATATGTATCAAACGAAGAAAATGCTTGTGCTCCCGCCCATTCATTCTGAAGTGTTCCCAAGAAATTAACCATTTGAGAAACAGCTGAAGAAAGGTGCTTGGGTGGTTTGCTTTCGATTTTGTCCGGCACACCATTGAAACCTTCTTCAAGCAAAGCTCTAAGTGACCAACCCGCACAGTAGCCGGCAAACATATCCAAATCATGAATATGATAATCACCGTTTCTGTGCGCTTCTCCTACTTCTCTTGGATAAATATGTGACAACCAATAATTGGCGGTCACCTTCCCAGCCGTATTCAAAATCATCCCACCAAGACTATAACCTTGATTGGAGTTTGCATTCACCCGCCAGTCGATTTTATTTAAATATTCACTAATCGTTTTATCTACATCAACCACTACATTTTGCATTGCACGCACATTTGAGCGCTGCGCACGATATAAAATATAGGTTTTTGCAGTTTGATCGTGACCTTCTTTGATCAGAACTCTTTCCACAACATCTTGTACCTCTTCTACCGTAGGAATTTTATCAACAAAGTCTCTCTCTAGTTCCTGGACGACATGTTGGGTAATTGCAATTGTTTGTTTTTCATTTGTACCACCGACTTCTTTCGCCGCAGAATAAATCGCCTTTTGTATTTTTATTTGATCAAAATCCGTAATTACACCATTTCTTTTTTGTATTTTATAAATTGCCATTTGAAAAATTAAAAATTAAGAATTATAAATGTTTTCCAAGCGCCACAAATTAATAAAAAGCTCTTATCCTCCACCTTTTCATAAACACTAAATATTGTGTTCTTTTTGACAGCAAGACACATTATATAGTGTTTTGTTTTCGGATTGCAACACAAATCCTTTGCAAAAAATTAAAAATATGTTGCAAATATTTTTGCCTACAGATCGTGCTCTAAGACATCCTCTTTTTGAAAAGCACCACAGTTTTTAATTTTAATTTTCGGTTCAGCAATAACTTCCCCGCAAATTTTTGCTTCAACCTCATTTTGACTCAAAATCTCCAAAGTTTTTTCTACATCCTCAGGAGCAATAATTAGCATCATTCCATTCCCCATATTCCAGGTTTTGTAAGCTTCGCGGTCTTCCACATTACCAAATTTTTGAACTTGCAACATCGCTTCTTGCGGCTCCCATAAATCGTTTAATTCAACACCCAATTGATTTACTTTTAAAATCCGATTAATATTTCCGGCAATGCCGCCACCTGTAATATGCGCTATGCCATGCACTTTAACTCTTCTTTCTTGACCATAGCGACCCATTAATTCCAAAATTGCGTGATGATAAAGCTTTGATGGGGTCATCGCCATTTCTCCCCAAGTCAAACCATCCTCAAATTCCTCTAAGTGCCAATTTTCACCAAAATGTTTTTGTAAAATATGACGGACTAGAGTAAATCCATTTGAACGAAATAAGTTAGATCTCAGGGCAATAACTTTGTCTCCTACTTGAACATCTTTGCCCGTAAGCATTTTATTTTTTTCCACAATTCCCATCGCCGTTGCATTCCAAACCATATCTTTCACACTTGCTCCAAGCTCTGCAATTTCTCCTCCTGCAATTGTTATTCTTTGTTTCAAGCAAGCATTTTTCAACCCTTGCATCATCTTCTCTATTTGCCTAGGATTCACCTTATTCACATCAATTGTGTTTGTAATCGCAATCACTTCTGCACCAATACAAACCGCATCATCAGCAACCATGGCAAGTAAATCTTCTCCCAAAGTTTCAAAATTATCAGCCTGAATCGCCGCATCCATTTTGGTTCCCACACCATCATCTCCCATCACGAGATAATGATCTCCCATATCCAAAACTCCGGCAAAACCACCATCCTGAATCAAAGGCTCTCCAATCATTCCTTTTCTGGCGGAAAAAGTTTCCTTGGCAGCAGCATAAGCCGCCTTTGAACTTTGATCTCCTAATTCAATATTTACACCCGCTTGCTTGTATGTTGACACTGTTGGTTTAAATTAAAGATTTTTAAAAGTAGAGCTATGCAGCCTTTTGATCACTGACAATCATCCCATCCTCAATTTTAATCACTCTTGTTTTCAAATATTCCACAATTTCCTGATTGTGCGTTGCCAGAATGACTGTCACGCCTTCTGCATTAATCGTTTTGAGAAGCTCAATCATTTGCATTGCCGAATCCGGATCCAAATTTCCGGTTGGCTCATCCGCAATTAAGAGTTTTGGTTTATGTACCAATGCCCTCGCTAAAGCGGTTCGCTGCTTTTCCCCTCCGGAAAGTTCATCGGGATAATTTTTGCTTTTATGCAATAAATTAACTTTTTCTAGGACTTCGTTCACGCGCCTTACGATATCATCATCCTCTTCACCACAAACCTGCATCGCAAAAGCCACATTTTCAAAAACAGTTTTTTGAGCAAGCAGTTTATAATCTTGAAAAACCATCCCAATCATACGACGATATTCTTGCATTGTTTCCGTATCTAAATTTTCAATTTGCGTTCCATCTATTTGAATAGAACCCGTCGTGGGTTTTTGGGCACCAAGCAGCAAATGCATTAAGGTTGACTTACCGGCACCGGAGGGCCCAATAAGCAAAACAAACTCCTGAGGATAAATCGTCAGATTAATATCTTTCAAGGTTTTTTGCATGCCATAATCTTTGGAAATGTTTTTGAAAGCTAACACTATATTAAGTTTAAAAAAATAATTTAAAATTTTCTACATCCCTCGTTAGGTGGGGTAAATTAAAATAAACCTTTCATGGATACTTAAGAACCTTACCCCTCTCGGTCTCCCCTAAAAGGGAAGAAGTGCTATTGAATTTCCACCCTTCTATTATCCTCAACAATCAACTTCCCCTCCGCAAACAAACGAATCGCTTCAGGATACATTTGCTTTTCTAAATTCTGTACTTTTTCTCTTAAACTTTCCGCTGTTTCATCTCCTACGATCTGAACAGCCTCCTGCAAAATAATCGGACCGGTGTCCGCCCCTTCGTCTACAAAATGAATTGTTGCGCCGGAAAGTTTACAACCATGCTCTAAAATTTCCTCATGAATATTCGTTGCCCTGCCTGCAAAAGCCGGTAAAAGCGATGGATGAACATTCATAATGCGATTACGGTATTTCTCCACAAACCATGGCGAAACAAAGCGCATGTAGCCAATCATAACAATTAAGTCAATTTTTCTCTCTTCCAAAACTTGTGAAATTTTTCGATCAAACTCTTCCCTTTCTAGATCTTTAGGATCAATAAAAACATCTTCAATACCAGCATTTCTGGCTTTTTCCAAAGCACCGCAATCCTCCTTATTGG
>JANQMV010000040.1 GCA_028279865.1 Candidatus Altimarinota bacterium
CGTCCGCCATGATTCTTTAAAGATCGAGGGTGGCCTTGGCGAGGTCACCAGCGAAGTGACCTCCAATAAGCAAGGACATGTCAGCAAGGTTAGGGCTCCGGGGATCGTATCCAAAAATTTTTCTTCCAAAGGAGATTCGTCTCACGTTTTGGAGGTGAATTACAATGAGATCCGTAAAGCCCAGAAAAAAGCCGACCAGGAGGCAGTGAAACGGGTTTATGACGGTGGAGGCAAAGGTAAAGGGTTCAGGTTTGTTGCCAACAAACCTTCCGGAAAGCAGGATAACTTTTCCATCTTTGCCGGCACCAACACCGAGTAACTGGCAAAGTATAAAAGTATATTTGTAACACGTAGGACGAAGTCCCCCACCCAGAGTATCGGGTGGGGGCTTTTTTTTTGGTAATTTTTGGTTATTTTTCTTTTTCGAGGATTTGTTTAATTTTAGCAGCATCAACCCAGCCGATTTCAACACCATCCATGTTGTGAATCCTTAATCGGATTTGATCTCCTATTCTTGATATTTTGCTAAAAACGATAATTTGTGCTTCAATTGTATTTTGAATTATATTCCCCGTTTCATTAAAGACATTGATTGATAAGTCATTTTCAAAGTTTGCTTGTCCCTCCGGAAACTCTTTCTCAATTCCAAAATATTCTATATATGATCGTATTTGTTGCTCCAGAGAAGAACCTGTCTCAATTTTGGGTCTTGGAGTAGAAGCAGTCAGATTGTCTGAAAAATTACGACCTAAGTCTTGCGCACGTACCCAACCGAGAGAACGCTCTTCTTGGTTTAAAATTTCAACAATGATTCCATTTTCTCCATCATTTTCAATTGCACCAAAAGTGACGATTGTTCCTTTTTCAAATACTTCGTCATCTCTTATGCCGTCAATATTTGAGGTAAGGACATGAGCTTTGTTTTGCGGATATTTTTCTCTGAACCTTGGATCAATTTCTGCAGACGCAGGTTGTCTTGCTTCTTTAGCTCCTTCTGCCACACTGACATTTGATTTAATACCATTTCTGTAGCTTAGAGAAACCCAACCACCTGTATCTAATTTTCCAAAAATCCTATTTTTTACAAGTCCGTTACTAGGAAACAAATCAGCTCCTTTTTGGGTTTCTGTAATAGTAATCTTACTTCCTGTTTCTGCGACTCCCGCTTTACCAAACTTTGCATCACGAATATTCAGTTTTTCTTGAACATAAAAACTTGTTGTTCCCTGTGAAAGCAAATCAGGGACTTTGCCACGCTCTTTGAACCCTAGTTTTTTAAACCCTTCAGCTCTTTCTGTATAACTTTGAATTGTTTCCGCTTTTTGGTCTAATGTCTTTACTCTCTCTGGCAGAGGACTTGCTAAGCTCGCGATAACTTTTTCTGCATTTTTTGAAGTTAT
This sequence comes from Candidatus Altimarinota bacterium, assembly GCA_028279865.1. Classification (GTDB taxonomy): domain Bacteria; phylum Patescibacteriota; class Gracilibacteria; order JANQMV01; family JANQMV01; genus JANQMV01. Next base: position 1,401 of record JANQMV010000040.1, read on the forward strand.
TTCACTTTCTCTTTTGATTAATTGATTTAAAGTCATATTTGGATCTACTCCTTTTTCCTCAAGCTGTTGTCCATATTTTGCTAACGCAATGGACTCTCCCCAATTTACAAAACCGAGATGTTGCTTAAATAGTTTGTATTCATTCGTTTGTCCCATATTGTACCTTGCATCCATTTCAGCATTTCTTCCTGCATCTCGATCATCACTAAATGGATCTCAATCCTTAGAAGCATCAACTTTGTTTTGATATTCCGTGTAGTGTCTGCTGAGTTTAATTAATTTATCAACACTTACGTTTTTAAGAAATTCTTCGGGGAACTCCTTTTCTAAAATTGTTTCAGCTTTCAGCTTCACCAGTTTTTCTTTTGCTTCTTTCTCAATCTTTTCCGTCTCAGACTCAATAGTCTCAGTCGTATAATTAGGTTGTTCGAAATTTGCGATTAACCTCTTTTCTCAAAAGGAATATTTTCAGCAAAGCCAGTTTAGTTTTGTAATTTTCATAACCATAAAATAATAATTCTAAGAATTATAGCAAAAGATGTGACAAGAAGCAAGCTATTCCCAAATTGATTTCTTGAGCATGTTATGCAGTTTTCCATTCATAATTTGTTTGTCATACAGCTCATCCACCAGCTTTTCTTCAAAATAAACCAATTGATTGTTAAAAAGTTTTTTTTCTGCAGCATTTGCCTCTTTTTTTATTTTTTCCGTCAATTTATAAAGCTTCTTATTTGCATTATCATGCCAAATTTTATATTGATCAATAATCAGATCGAAACATTCTTCACACACAAAGTCGGTATAAAATTGGTCTTGAAACTCAGAGAGCTGCTTAATTACTTTTTCTGTTACCAAAGCTCGCGAGCGGTAAAATAAATATTGTCTTTTTAACATGGCGACAGATGGTTTGCCATGATGCAGCCAAAGTAAAAATTTTTGAAAAAATTCATAATAAAAATGCTCTTTTTCTGTTTGATCTCGAAATTGAGGTTTGCCTAATTCAAGACGAATAAACTGGTTTTCAATTTTGTTTAAAATTATTTTTAGAGTACTCTCATTGATTTCTTTTGCTTCGAATAATTTAAGGATTGTGTGTCTTTCTACACCTAAGGCATATCTTTTTAATAAATTTTTAAATTCGCTTTTTTTAAGATGACACTGCTTAATTTTTTCTGCTTCTTTGGCATTTTCAATTTTATACTTTTGAATCAAAGCGCTAATAACTTCATCCGGAACGTATTGTTTTTTCTGAAAAGTTAATAATTTTAATAAAATACTTTTATCAATAATTTCTTTAATCTGGTATAGCGTAAATTCTTCTTCTCGTGATAATTCGGTCAAGCGCATTTTGTCAATCATCTTCTGAATGGAAGAAGTCTTAAATAAAAGCGTAAAGACAACGCAAGAAATAACGATGACAGATAAAAATTCTTGAACGGAAATAGCAAAATTCCAGCCATTTACATAAAAATCTTTTGGAATAAAAAGCAGCATCGTAATCGCAATTGCCCCTCTCAAAGACCCCCAAGCAATTAGTTTTTGCCAACCCCACGGCAAAGGATAACGCATGAAAAAATTTAAGGAACTCAAGACGCTTATGACAGACAAAATACGTGCTACAATAACAATGAGAACTGCAATTAGAATAGGAATGACGAGTAGTTTTAAATGGAAATCAATATTCCCAATCAGCATTCCCATTAATAAAAAAATCAGAGAATTGGAAATAAACGCAAAATAACCCCAAGTGGTATCCATCATTTTACGTACATTATGGGAGATTTTATATCGTCCGAAATTTCCCAATGTAATTGCAGCAAGAGTAGTGGCAATAATGGCTGAAATTTTAAAGATTGCAAAGTGTTCAGAAATAAGATCGGCAAGAATAAAGGTGGTATGCGCCATGATCAAGGTTAAAGTCAACTCCGCCCAAGGATGTTTTACCCATTGAATTAATTTTGAGAAAATATAGCCCATCATCAAACCAAACAAAATCCCCCCGAAAACCATAGAGAAAAATGTCATTGTTCCACTAAAAATTTCTGTACCGCCCAGAGATGTACCGGACTGAATCAGACCTAAGATAATTAAAAAAGCCGCTACAGCTGTTCCGTCGTTAAAAAGTGATTCACCTTCAAACAAGTACATCACTCTTTTTGGCACACCATATTCTTTAAAAATTGCTAAAACAGCGACAGGGTCAGTTGCTGAAACAATTGCACCAAAAAGAAAGCTAACCGCATAAGGAATCTGGAAACCAAACAAGCCCAAGCAGATTTTAAAGCCAAATCCGATGATCAGCGTTGATAGCAAAAGCCCAAAAATGGAAAGACCGGCAAGTGGAAGAGCATCTTGGAGGATTTTTTTGTAAGGTAAATTATAGGCAGACTCAAAAATAAGAGTTGGCAGAAAGATGTAAAAAACAAGATCTTTAGAGAGTTCTATTTTTGAGAGAAAGGCTAGTTGAGGAAAATAACGACTAAGTGTTACAACTAAAATACCGACTAAAAAGAGGATAATTGTATATGGAATTTTAATTTTTTTAGCAAAAACCGATGCATAGGATGCAATTGCCAAGAGGACAAAAAAGGTGATTGTAACAACTAAAAAATGATTCATAAAAGAGAATATTTCTTTTAATGATGTGCCACACACTACTCCTTATTTGATAAAAAACAAGTTAATTTTCTTTACAACTTTTTTAATGTTTTGTAAAATACAGCACTTCTTTTTTTATTTTCTAGTAATGGAAAAGTTAGAGAAAAACGGATTTAGAGTTGATCTAAATAACTCAGAGAACCTTTTATCCCCAGAGGAAACTAGAATTTTGGATATGGCGCAAGTTTTCGGTAATTTTACCAAACAAGTTTTATTACAAAGGAAAGAAGGTAAAAAAGGTGTCAGAGAGATGAATAAAAAATCAAAAGTATTTTGGGAAAAAATTGATCAGATTATTCAAGAACAGACGGACAAAATTTTTTTTGCATGGTTTTATTGCCAATATTTTGAAGAAAAATTAGGAATGCGCGAAGTACATAGATTATTAGTTGAAAGAATTTCACCAATATCATTGCAGTACAGTGTGTTTTATAAATTTATTTCAAGCAAAGCTTTCATCGCTACTCGCTCACGTAGTGAGGGACAAAAAACTCCTTTGGCTCAAAGAAGGCTAAAACATAGGCAAAAGCCCCAGTTTACATCAAGGCAATTATCGCAACGTGCACAAAAAGGTTGGAAAACGCGTCGAGCTAAAACAAGAAAAAAACTCACAGATTTTACCAAAGATTTACCGAACTAAATTCTCCTAATTCTCAGGGAATTAAAGACAACAGAAACAGAACTCAGCACCATTGCAAAACTTGCAAACATAGGATTGAGAAAACCGAGTGCCGCAATTGGAATACCTACAGAATTATAAAAAAATGCCCAAAAAAGGTTTTGTTTAATAATGCTGAAGGTTTTTTGAGAAAGCTCAATTGCTTGCCAAACTTTCATCGGTGAACCTTGGACAATCACAATGTTTCCTGATTCGATTGCAATGTCAGATCCTGTTCCCATGGCAAGACCTAAGTCAGCTTGGACAAGCGCTGGTGCATCATTAATTCCATCACCGACAAAGGCCACAATCTTCCCTTGTTTTTGCAGTTTTTTAATTTCACCAGCCTTATCTCCGGGAAAAACTTCCGCAATGACTTTCTTAATCCCCAGATTGTGTGCGATTGTTTTTGCGACAGCCTGATTATCACCAGTCAGCATGACAACTTCAATTTTTTGTGTTTCAAGCTTTTGCACCACTGCTTTGGCATCTTGCTTGGCAATATCCGCAATAGCTATTATTCCTATCGGAGCATCTTGCGTACTAATAAAAATGACTGTTTTACCTTCATTTTCCAAAAACTTAGCTTCATTTTTTAATTCGGCACTAACCTTATAATTATTTTCCTCTAAGAAAGTCCTTCTTCCGATCAAATACTCTCTATGATCAATTTGACCGCGAATACCTTGACCCGTAAAATTTTTAAAATTCTGCACCTCTCTTTTTTTTGCATTTTTGGCATAGTCAACAACCGCTTGTGCCAAAGGATGCTCAGATAGACTTTCTAGTGCTGTGATATTTTCAAGGTGCAAATTTTGCTCATGTTCTTTTTTTTGCAAAATCTTTGACCAAACGATTTGTGTGACTTTTGGTTTTCCTTCTGTAAGTGTACCGGTTTTATCAAAGATGACGGTGTTGATTTGTTTGGATTTTTCAAAAGTCTCCCCTGTTTTAATTAAAATTCCTTTTTGAGCACCCTGTCCTGTTCCTACTAAGATAGCAATAGGAGTGGCAAGTCCAAGCGCACAAGGACAAGCAATGACCAGCACAGCAACGGCATTGATTAAAGATATTTCAAATTTGTCAGAAAAAAAATACCAACCGACAAATGTTGCGACAGAAATTAACAAAATTATCGGCACAAAAACTGAAGAAATTTTATCTACTAATTTTTCAATTGGAGCTTTGGAAGTTTGAGCATCTTCAACCATTTTTACTATTTGCGCAATAACAGTTTCATCACCGGTTTTTTCTACTCTGATTCGCAAAGTTCCATTTTGATTAAAAGTTGCGCCAAAGACTTGCTCACCTTCTTTTTTATTGATGGGCAAGCTTTCACCGGTAAGCATGCTTTCATCCAAGCTGGAACTTCCTTGAATAATTTCTCCATCTAGTGGAATTTTTTCGCCTGGTTTAACGAGTAAAATATCCCCTTTGCTAATTTCCTCAATTTTGACAAAAAACTCTTGATCATCTCGTATTAAGCGAGCTTCTTTAACGCCCAACTGTAAAAGCTTTTGAATTGCTTTACTTGCTTGCCCCTTACCTTTTACTTCAAGATAGCGCCCCAAGTTTATAAAAATAATTATCGCCGCTGCTGCTTCAAAAAACACATGCCGACTTGTTGGCAAAGCATACAAGCTGTAGAAATAAGCACTTAATGTTCCTAATGAAATGAGGGTATCCATAGAAAATTGCCCTTTTCTAAGTTTTAAAAAAGCCGAAAGATGAAAATGTCTTCCAAAAATAAAAACGACAATCGTTGTCAAAAAAGCAAAAACAAGCATGCTCAAATCAACCCCCCAAATCATTTTTCCTGTTTTGATTTCAACAAACATCATCAAAAAAAGCGGAGTTCCAAAAAACAGTGAACCAATAAATTTCCGGAAATATTGTTTTTCTTCCTTTTTGCTTGCCTGTTGAGGCTCTGTTTTTGCGATATCAAATCCGGTCTTTCTCAATTCTTTTATAATCTCTCCTAAAGAAATGATTTTTTCATCAAAAGTGATCAGGGCTTTCTTGGTCGCAAAATTTACCACTATTTTCTGAATACCGTTAATTGTCATTAAGCTTTTTTCTATTCCACGTGCGCAACTTGCGCAGCTCATACCGGTAATATCTAATTTTTTTTTCATAATATTTTATACTATTTCATTTCCAAAGCTGGTTGTCGTAAAATTTAAATTATTTTTTCTTTAATCATAACAATCTTATTTATTCCTCAACAATAAAGCGTCCGCTGATCATACCCATCCAGCAAGAAAAAGGTAAGATACCCGCTTCCTTTGGTGTGAACTCAAGCAAGCTTGTTTCGCCTTGTCTGATTTTTTTACTTAAATTCAAACGGGGGATCACAACTTCATTACTACATGCTGAAACATTTACTCCCTTAATTTCCCAGCGAACCGGTACATCTTTTTTTATACGAAACTCGTTTGGCTGAAAAATCCAGTCAACTTTCATTTGAATTACTTGTACGTTTTTATCTAAATCTGCTTCTTTGATTTCTACGGATTTTTTAAAATTCGGTACTAAAGTAAAGCTGGAACCAGCAAGAATTAATCCAGAATTTAGAGAATAGATTGCAAAGAAAACAACGACAACCCCAAGAAATTTTTTGGTAAAACCAAAACGGGATTTTTGTGCATAAGTTGAACCTATTCCTAAAGCAATTAATACAGGAAGCGTGCCTATCGCAAAAGCTCCCATGATAAGAGCACCATTTAGCAAGCTTTGTGAAGCGATGGCAGCAAGTTGCATTGATTGAGTGAAACCGCAAGGAACAAAAAAAGTTAAAATACCAATTAAAATGGGAGTAAAATGATGATTATTGTCTTTAAGTGAGTGAATTTTTTTAGAAAAAATTTTCGGAAGATGAAAGCCTAATTTTGTGATATTTGGAACAATTTTTAAACTTTGTAAACCTAAGTAGAGCATCACCATTCCAATTAGTATTGTGAAATACCCTGTAAAGGCTAATGAATAATTGATTTTACTACCGATTAAGCCTAACAATCCTCCAAGGAGAATAAAACCTCCGACTCTACCAAGATGAAAATACAGATGTGGAATAGCTCTGGAAGCTAGGAGATGCTTTTTATTTTCTTTTTCTGAATAATTACTTCCAAAACCAATGACAATCCCTCCCACAAGGGCTAGGCAGGTTGAAACCGAAGCGATAAAACCAAGAAAAAGCGCCACAAGAACACTTATATTTTGATTAATGTCCGGAAAAAATTTGCTAATTTCCAATTTGTTGAAAATCTTGAAAACAAGCAAAAGCATTAGAGCAATAGCAATAATTTGCAAGTAATCTGTAAAATTATTTTGCATTTTTTTACTTTGATCATGCTTCCCCTCCAAGACTTTGTACCCGCAATTTTTTACTAATTGTAGAAGGTTTTTCTCTTGTTTAAGATCTTCAAAAGCAACTTCTAAAACTCCCTTTTTATGTGAAATTTTTATTAATTTTATACCCTTGTATTTCTGCAGCTTTTGCTCGAGCAAAATTTCGCAACTAACACAATGCATGCCTGCAATATAGTAAGTTTTCTTTATTTTTAGATAATTAAGGCATTATTTTTTTTGTGCTGTTTTCATTACTTTTAGTAATTCTTGAATCATTTCATTTTGTTTTTTATCGTTTTTGGATTGCATTGCCGTTTTGAAACAAGAACTCAAGTGTCCCTCTAGAATAGATTCATTTGCAGACTTAAGTAATCCGATTATAGCTAAGTTTTGCTGAATAATGTCTATACAGTATTTTTTTTCTTCAAGCATTTTTTGAACTTTTGTAAGCAAGGTTGACGCTTTTTTAAGTGCGATGACAGTTTTTTGAGTTTTCATATATAAAAATTAAGACCTATTACCTAGGTATAGGGTATCTTGCCCGTATTTTTTTGGCAATTAAAAAAACAGTTAGAAATAACTGTTGGATAGTGTTGAAATGGGGTGAGAGTTGTGACTCATTTTTAACTCTCACTCAAGGGATTTTTAAGTTCTGCGACCGCTTTTTTTTATTGATTGTCCACGCGGAAGTTGACGATGGTTTTGAGTTTTTTGTTTCTCAATACGTTTCAGAGCATAAGGTTGTCCAATCTCGTGTTTTGATTTCCTAATAGCTGGCATAAGACTTCCTTTCTTCTTTTTACTTTTACAAACTTAAGCAATGAGTCACCCCTACAGTTGAGAAACTCTCACCCCATTTATTCGATAGAAAATTGTTTTTCAACCAAAAAAATGAGATGAGAAATTATGCAAAACTGTAAAATTACGATAAAGCTTTTTTAAGCTTTTGTCAATTTTTTGTATTTCTTGACTTGTTTAGGTCGTAGGCGTAGAGTTCGGTTTGCCTTATTACTTAATTCCTAAGCTTATGAAAAATCTATTTCTTTCATTGTTTTTTGTTGCTTCTTTAATACCGTTGCAAGCTGATGCTATTGCGACTATGGCAGGCGATACGGTGATCTTATCAGATTCTTCAGAAGATGATACTTACTCTGTTGGTCGTAAAATTATAAACAACGAGGTTATTGGAGGAGACTTAATTGCGGCAGGGCAGTCTTTGGACATTGTTGCACCTGTTTCTGGAGATTTGGTATTGGCGGGGCAATTTTTAGATATTGCAGGAGAAGTTGGAGATGATGCTCGCTTGGCAGGTCAGAGAATTGTGATTGGTGCAATGGTGGGGGATAGCGTGATGGCCTTTGGACAAGATGTTACAGTGAAAAATGGAGCTAAAATAAAAGGTGATTTATGGGTTTGGGGAGAGACAGTGATTCTCAACGGAGAAGTACAGGGCGATGTGCGTATTGAAGCAAGTCAAGTGGTTCTTAATGCGCCAATCGGCGGTGAGGCAAAAATAACAGCAGTCGATAGCTTGCAAATAGGAGCAAATGGTCGTATTACCGGGAATTTAGATTTGGTTGCACCAGAAACAATTGATCAAACAAAAGTTAATGGAGAGATTTCTTTTACTGCCTTTGATGAATTTGCAAAATTTGAAAACACAGAAAAAGATTTATTTAAGAAAATAACAGGCTTCATTTTCGGCTTCGCATTTCTAAAGTATTTAGGCTTGATCGCAATTGCCGCTTTTTTGATTTGGGCTATTAAAAACTACCTACTCAATTTTGTTAAAACAGGTAAAAAAAATTGGCTTAGTAATCTGGGAATTGGCTTTGTGATATTTTTTCTTGTACCTATTGCTGTTTTTTTCTTACTGGTGACTCTAGTAGGTATTCCTTTGGCGGGTATTTTGTTTTTATTTTATGCTTTGGCTTTGCTTACGACGAGCTTAATTGTTGGTTTTTTAGTGGGCAATTTAATAATTCCAATTAATGCGAAGTCTTCTTTTTCTCGCATTTTAGGTTCTTTTGCTTTAGGTCTTTTAATTTACATGTTATTGACACTAATTCCAATTTTTGGTTGGATTGCTAAGTTTGTCTTTTTTCTTATTGCTTTCGGAACTTTGGGACAACTTAAATGGGATTTTGTTAAGACTTTAAAGAAAGCTAAAAAAGTTTAATTTTAAATGACAAATTTATCTGAAATCAAGCAAGAGCTTAAGAATCTTGCCGATCCGAAAAGAGCGGAAAATTCACAGCGCTTTTTCAAGACAGCTAAAGGTGAATATGGAGAAGGCGATATTTTTCTGGGTATCAACCTGCCGACTCAAAGAAAAGTTGCACAAAAATTTAAAAATTTAGAACTTGAAGAAGTAAAAAAACTTTTACAAAGTAAAATTCACGAAGAACGTTTGGTTTCGCTTTTAATTCTAATTCAACAATATGAGAAAGGAGATGAAACTACCAAGAAGAAACTTTATGAATTTTATTTAACAAATGCAAAGCGTATAAACAATTGGGATTTGGTAGATGTTTCTGCACCTAAAATCGTGGGTGATTATCTCTTAACAAGACCTAAAAAAATCTTATACCAACTTGCCAAATCAGATAATCTTTGGGAAAAGCGCATTGCGATTGTTTCAACCTGGATGCTCATTCGCAATAATCAATTAAATGACACTTTAAAAATTGCGGAAATTTTGCTAAATGATCAACATGATTTAATTCATAAAGCAGTAGGTTGGATGCTACGGGAGGTTGGTAAAAGAGATCAAATTCTTCTAGAGAATTTTTTAAAAAAGTATTCAAAAAAAATGCCACGTACAATGTTGCGTTATGCAATTGAAAAATTTGATAAAGAAAAACGAAAATTCTATATGCAAAAATAAATTTAAGATTTTTCCTTATGGTTTAAATTACGTACTTTATCTTTTTACTACAATAATAATTTTTTCCTCTTTTTCAATCGGCTTATGATCTCCCGTAGGGTAATCGGCAATAGCTTTAAACAAAATGTCTTCATCATAACGATAACTTTCTCCCATTTTTGTGCCGGGATCATTTGTAATGAATTCCTGCGTTTCTTTGTCGTAACCTTTGATGACAAGCATGTGCCTTTCCGGTCCGGGAGGGGTGAAATATGGATTTTGAAGAAGTTGCCCATTTGCAGGGATGATAATGGCATTTCCCAAGGCTAATTCAAAAATTAAATCTTCTGTTTTAAATAGTTTTTTAACTGTATATTTTGTATAACCAAAATATTCTTTCAAAATTATTTGAGCGGTATCTTGAGCTGAAGTATCAACATAATTACCGTATGTTTTTTCTTCAAATGAGGCAATCTCAAGGATTGTTTTTTTTGCTTTTTCCGGAGGCAGATTTTCTCCGGTCAACCAATGATAAACCATTAAAACCGAAGCTTCTTCACAGCCGTCTTGTTGACGAGGATCATCCCACTCAGCAAAAGGTGCTTGAGTTGTAAAAGGAATTTCGAGTGTATGAATGTCTGTTTTTGCTATGTAATTACTTTTAAAATTTGTTTCGAAAGCTGAGTAGTCGAAGCTACTCACTGTAGTAAAAAGCGATATTAGGGTAGTAATTATTAGCATGAAGTAAAAATTAATATAGTAGGGGGCAGCCATGGCTGCCCCCTACTATATTAATTTGATAACCCGAATAAATAACGATTTGTTTCTTTTTCTTTTTTGATTGTTGAAGTTGGCGTGTTTCCATAATCATGTCCGGGATAAATTTCTATTTCATCGGGAAGGCTGAGAATACGTTTTAAGCTTTTAGGTTGAGTAACGCGACTTTCAGCATAGAACTGCCCGCCAATATGCCCGACAAAAAGTGTGTCTCCGGTGAATAATTTTTGATTTGCCAAAATACAAATTGAGTCAGCTGTATGCCCGGGAGTATGTAATATTTTTAGTTTTTCTTTGCCTAGTTTTAATTCAGCTCCTTCATCGACAGGCAAGTCAGATTGATTTAATTTATGCATGACGATGGGAGCTTTTGTTAGCCTTTGTAAGTCTTGACAGCTTTCAACATGGTCAAAATGACTATGTGTAGCAATAATATATTTTAGTTTTAATTTATTATTTTTTAAATAATCGGAAGCAATTTTTGCATCAAAACAATCAATCACAGCAGCTTCCCTTGCTGATTCAACAATATAGAAAAAATTACGATCATAGCCACCTTTATAAGTTTTAATTTGCATTCGAAAACGTTAGCATTTATTTTTCCATTTGTGTTTAGGGTATTTTTTCTCAAATTCCGTAGCACTTTCTTTGGTTATTTTATGCCAAGGAAGATTCAGACTTGCTCCTACAATACAAGCCAAAGCACAACGACATAAATTAGGATCGACTTTTTTTAGCATTTTGTCAAAAGTCACATAAGGGTCTTTTTGTAAAAAATCATCTTTAGATTCTATCCCAACTTTAAGCAGCATCAGTGCAATTTTATCACCAATATTTGTTAGCTCCTTTAGTGATTTTGTCTTTTTTGACATTTGCGAATTTTCAAGATTTTTTTTCATCATACACTAATCTTAGCAAAGGATAATTTTAATAAAAAGGAAAGCTGAAAAATATATTTTAGACATAAAATATGCTACAGTTAAGGTAAACTAATAATTGAGGCATGGCTGTAACCATGAAAAAGAAAGCACCAACGCAAAAGTTTCAAAATCTCAAAACAAAGTGGTTGGATTTTCTTATGTTTACGAATCCTTCAGAGAGAAATAATGCTTTATTGTTCGAATATTATGCGGATGAATTTGCACATAGACCGAGACGTTTTTATAACTTTATACACTTACTATATAGCTATCTCAAAACATCTAGGACCGAAAGTACCAAAAAAATTGTTGCCAGTCGTTATATAGATGTTCTTTCTCCCCTTTGTCAGAAATTTGGATTCTATGAAGAAAAAAAGATTTTGGATAGTTTTGCTTTTAAGATCATTAAACCAGAAAAGTACAAAATTATAAACAAAAACCTAATCAGCTACAAAAGAAAATCCAAAAAACTAATAGAAAAAATAAATCATAAGTTTGAAAAACTACTCAAATCTCATAAATTTAAAGTTGAGATTAGTGGTCGCTATAAAACAACTTATAGTATTTATAAAAAACTTAAGTTGAAACAACGTGATGAAATACAGTCTTTAGGAGATATTTTTGCCTTTCGTATTATTGTGCAAAAAAATTCCGAAGAAGATTGCTTTAAAGTTTTAAATCTTCTACATAATACATTCAATCCTTTACCGGAGAGGTTTAAGGACTACATCAGTATTCCTAAAATTAACGGGTATCAAAGTTTGCATACAGGTTTAAACGAAGTAGCTTCTCAGTTAGATTTACCAGTTGAGGTACAAATACGTACGAAGGCAATGGAAGAATTTGCAGAAAAAGGCGCAGCGGCACACTGGCTTTATTCAAAGGCAAAGCTATCAAGAATTTTAACAGAAAAAGAAAAGAAATTAATTCAGCATTTTTATGCTTCGGAGAGAAGTTCAAAAATTTATTTTTTCTCTTATAATGGAGACCTTTATAAGCTTGAACAAGGTTCAAGTGTTTTAGATTTTGCTTATAGAATTCACACTAATTTTGGTAATAAATTAAAAGCAATTTTTGTAAACGAACGACCGCAAGAAATTAATTATAAAATTAAAGAAGGTGACAAGATTAAAATTATCCTTTCAAAAAAACAAGAAGCAACTAGAGAATGGCTCCAATATACTCAGAATAAAAATACTCGTAAAAATATACTTTATGCGACACGCAATCACAAATGAAACCTATCAAAAGCTCGTTGAAAGTATGAACGAAGCGGTTTGGATGGGAGATAAAAATCACAATACAATTTATGCTAATCCCAAATTTTGTGAACTCACAGGCTATAAATCTGTGGAAATCAAAAAAATGAATTCCTATTCCTTCTGGGATAAAGAGACTATAGAGAAAATTAAAAAAATTGATGCAACAGAGAGAAAAAGCGGACTTAGCTCAAGTTATGAAGGCAGACTTCTGACGAAAGAAGGTAAGCAAATTCCTGTTTTAATTAGTGGTACACCATTGTCAGGAGGAGGATCGATTGCCATTTTGACTGACTTAAGAAATCTGAAGAAAAAAGAAGATATCTACAAGAGATTAGTTGAACATATGAATGAGGCGGTTTGGATGGGTGATAAAAATGAGGTAACAGTTTATGCCAATCCCAAATTTTGTGAATTGATGGAATACTCTCTGGAAGAAATGCTTGGACGCAAATCATATGATTTTTGGGATGAAAAGAGTGCCGCGAGAGTTAAAAATGTTAACAAATTTAAACGTAAAAAAGGAATTAGTTCAACATACGAAGGAAAATTGCAAACAAAAAGTGGTAAAAAAATTCCGGTTTTTCTCAGTGGTACCCCTTTGGCGGATGGAGGAACAATCGGGATTATGACAGATTTAAGGGATTTGAAAGAACAAAAAGATTTATATAAGAGATTGGTTGAACACATGAATGAGGCGGTTTGGATGGGTGATAAAAATGAAGTTACAATTTATGCCAATCCCAAATTTTGTGAATTGATGGAATACTCTCTGGAAGAAATGCTTGGACGCAAATCGTATGATTTTTGGGATGTAGAAAGCGCCCAAAAAGTAAAACTTATAAATCAGGCAAAGCGTAAAAAAGGTGTTAGCTCGAGCTATGAAGGGGCTTTATTAACAAAGAGCGGAAAAAAAATACCTGTATTATTAAGTGGCACCCCTTTGGCAGATGGTGGAACAATTGGGATTATGACAGACCTAAGAAAAATTAAGAGGAAAGAAGAGGCAGAGAAAATTTTAAGTAATGCTGTTCAGAACTCTAATGACGCAATCGTGGTTTTTAATAATCAAGAAGAGATCATTTCATGGAACAAAGGGGCTAAAATTTTATTTGGTTATAAAAAAGATGAAATTATCAATGTCCAATTAAGTAAGATTTTTTCTAAAAAAGAAATTAATTTTGCTTTAAAAAATATTACAAAATTAAAAAATCTTGATCTCGAAGGCAAACATAAAAACAAAAAAACAATTAAAATTGCTGCGACTGTTACACCTATTTACGATAACAAGAAAAAAAAGGTATTTTCTTATTTGTTAATTGGTCGTGATATCTCCGAACAGACAAGTTTTGAGGAAGAGCTGGCTTTAAAATACCAAAAAATCAGAGAAGCTTATGATAAGCTTGGCTTAGTTAAAAGACAGACAGATTACCTACTTGATTTGATAGAATTATGCAATGAAACAAATGATAAAACAAAAATCGCCGATTTTATTGTGACTTCTATTATCATGCTGACTCAAGGAGATGCTTGTGTTCTGAGAAAATACAATGCGAAAAAAGACACGCTGAATCTACTCTCTTCTTTTGGGGTAGACAGAGATTGGCGAGGTAAAGCTGCGATTAATTTCAAAAACTGTCTCACAGAAAAAGCGTATAAATCTAAAATGCCTCTCAGAATTCTTGATGTTGCCAAGGAACACAAGCATCAATCAATTTATCTGGTTAAGAAAAACAACCTAGCTTCCTTACTTTTGATTCCTCTGATTTATAAATCAAAACTAGTGGGTAGTTTATCTTTGTATGCCGATTCGAAGAAAAAATTAGAAGTTTTCGAAAATGCCTTTATTGAGAAGTATTGTCGTTTGGTTAGCTTAGTTCTCGGTAGGAATTTTTAAAGAGTTACAAAGTCTTTCTGACATAATTTTTAAGGCATTTGCCAAAATCATTTTGTTGCTATTTTCTTCAAGATGCAGATGGGCGTTTTTTGTGTTTTGCAAAACCATTGCTCGATTAACGCCAAAAATTTGCCCAAGCGTTTCTTCTGAAATTTCTTTTAAAACTTTTTCAAAATCACCCAGATTTACTATTTCCGGATGCCATTGAATGCCGATAATACCTCCATTTGCTGCTTCGTAAGCAATGATTCTCTGAGTATCGGGATGTTTTGCCAAAGGAGTTACTCCTTCTTCTGGCATGTCTAAAACATGTCCGCTTCTTGTCTGGGCGACGGTAAGTCTAAGTTTTTTGTCAGGATTTTTATTCTCTGGAAAACAATTTTTAAAGAGAGGGTGAGTTCTATTTGTTATTTCTGCTATACCCGGACCAAACTCTAGTGCGCCAGCGATAACTCTGTCTTTTTTGCCGCTTTCTTTATTAAGCAGAGCTGCAAAAAGCTGATACAAAAAACAAATAGGGAAAGCAAACAAAGGCGTATGAGGATCTTTTAACTTTTCTAAAAGAGGGCGTCCCACTTTGTCCTGGAAAAAAGCACCATCCTCAGTGTAAACATTGTGCTGACTTCCTCCTCCCACCAAGATACCTTCCATCTCTGCGATTTTGTTATGAAGAGTAACCTCTCTCATATTAGTTCTAAATTCTTCAAATTTAACAAACTTCCTAAATCCCATTTTCCTAAGAAGTTTAGAAACCATTTGATTTGTAGCGCAACCATCAAAAGTAGGTATAATAATGGGTTTTTCTAACCCTGTTTTTTCTAAATTAAAAATAATCTGCTCAATTGTTTTGCTTAGTTCTGTTTGAAATTTTTCTGACTTGAAATATTTGTCTGCTAGTAATGTTGAAGGCTCAGAGGCATAATGCCGGTTTGTGGGATGATCTTCTGGATCTTTTGGATATCTTTTACGGGGGAAAAGATGATTTCTTTTTGGAGAGTATCTTTCAAGCTTAATATCTGTAATTTTGGTTACATTTTCTCTCGTTTCTTCAATAATTTGATCAATAGCTCCTTCAACATTTGCGACAAGTTCTTGCCATTCTGCATCTTGAAGGTCCTGAATCTCAGTTTTACCTCCAAAGATACTGTTTAGCGTTTTTTGATTGAGAAAGAAATTATCAATTTTATCCCATTTTGCATGAGTATGCTCCAATAAAATATTTCTGACGACTTTTTCTATCTTTTCATGAGTAATGGTTTTGATCAGGTCAACACCTTGTTCGGATGAATTTTTTACGCGTTTACGAGCGATATTCAGTAGATTGAGATCAATTCTTTGCAAGGTTTTATCAATATTTTGAAAATGAACATTTTGCTTGAAACAAGCGCGTAAACGACTAGCTTGTTTATCAAGATCATCAATATTAAGTCTGGCATTCGGATTAATTTTTTGAATAATGACCGACTTGGGTGTATTTGTTTCATTATCCAGCGTAACTTTGACTTTGTATTTACCTTTTAATTTCTCGCTTGATAAAAGCTCCTGTATTTCTTTTAATCTGTAGATACGTGAGTAAGATTCCTTAAATCCGTCTATCATTAATATTCCTCCCGGTCGCAGAAGCTTTAAATTGCCTCTAATATCTTTGATAAAATCCTCTGTCGATTCGTGCGAGTCAGAGCGTACGCTCGTGATCAAAGCAAAGGATTGAGGAGCAAAAATCTTGGGTAAATTTATGAATTCGGATGGAACAAAATTTTGAGGGTAGGTAACGCAATGTTTATTTAAATCAAGATGCCCCTCTTCCACACTAAAGAAAACTTCTCCATTTTGACCTTTTTTTTCAAAGGCAAGCATAGTTTCGACAAATTCGGGATCAAAATACTTTCTCAAAAAATTGTTTCGATTTTTTCTTATAGTTTGCTCGTCTTCTTCGCTGCCAAGAGAAAGGTCTTTAATTTTTTGTTTTAATCCTTGTGCAGTTTTTATACTTTTTTGCAGCTCATTTTTGAG
This sequence comes from Candidatus Altimarinota bacterium, assembly GCA_028279865.1. Lineage (GTDB taxonomy): Bacteria > Patescibacteriota > Gracilibacteria > JANQMV01 > JANQMV01 > JANQMV01. Next base: position 17,797 of record JANQMV010000040.1, read on the forward strand.
TACTTTCAAGAGGTTTTGTTTTGGTTGTATCTGAATTTCAAGTATTTTGTTGTTTTTTATATTTTCAAGGACCTTTTTAGGCTTTTCACCATTTTCTAATTGCTGAATGGATTTTTTTAAGAAGCCAATTTTTTTTGATAAAACAACATGCTCGAAGTTTGCTTCAATGAAATCTACTTCTTTTTGAATTCTTGTTATAGCTTCTTGAATTTCATTAAAAATATTCTCAGGTTCGACATCGAAGCCAAGTTCTGCATTGAGGTCATTAAGAATATCTTCAATATCTTCTCCGTATTTTCTTTTTTTCAGGTCTTGTTGTATTTTTTCCAGTTTTAAAATCTTGTTTAATAAGCCGTTTTTTCTTGCGGCTGTTTTCCTGGAATCTTTTTTATTAAAATGCTTTTCGTAGGCTACATCTTTTAAACTTAAAAAAGTATCAATATATGAATGGTTTTGCTCCAGAGCATCTAATTTCTGATCCAAAAAAATCTTCACTTCTTCAAGAGAGTTTGCTTGAGTGAGCAGTTCTTCTATTTGGTTTAATTCATGTCGAAAATTTGCTGAATTAAAATTTGCTGAACTCTCGATTTCTTTTTTCAAGCTTAGTAAAGGCTCAATTTTTTCTCTTTCAAGGAAATTTCGATATGTTTGAGCAATTTCTGCTTTTTCTTCTTTTTCTGCTTCGTTTGAGCCACTATAAGGTGAAGAGCTTAGTTCTTCTATACAACTAATTTCTTCTTGATAAAACAGGATTAAGTTCTCCAAATAAGCTAATGCTTCTGACTGATTTTTGGGTCTTTTGAGCTTGTTAATTGACTCGATTTTTTTAAAGATAGAGCCTAAGCTAATAAAATCTGTTTCTTTTTCTTCTGCTGATTGAGTTCTTTGAACAATTGCATGCAAATCGACAAATTCACCGTTTTCAATTTTTTGTGCAGCTGTTTCCGGGTCGATTTCTTGAGTTGCAAGTGCGCCATCTTTTTTTAGACTACTGCGTATTTGCGCAATATCTATGAGATTGCCTTTTTCGATTTCGCTACTGATTGAGCGAATGTCAACTAGCCTTCCTTGTTTCTTAAAAGCCTGAATGCTTATTTCAGAAAGTTTTTTTAAAGTTTGATTGCATTTTGGTGTGTCTTGTCTGATTACATTTGCAAGCTTCTTTAATTCACCTTTTTTTTGATCTTGTATTTCACTAACTACTTCCTTAATGGCAATAATTTCATTTTTTTCAAAAGTTTTTTTGACTTCAGTAAATTTTCTTTTTTCCTTTGATAAGGCTGCTTTACGTTGACTTAGAGTGCTATAAGCTCTTCTTGTGAGTTCAATTTCCCTCTTTTCTTTGGGTACTCCCAAAAATGCCTGAATTAAGTCGAATGTATCCTGATCCACAGGAATTTCCGATTCAGCAGCAAAATCTTTCGCAAGTTTGAGCTTGTCTTCTACTTCAAGATTCCATAGAGCTACGAAAAGAATATTGTTATCAAAATAATCAACAATGGGTAAGTGTTTGCGAATACTGCTTTGATTTTTTTCCGTTTTAAACCATGTTTTCTGTAAAAATTTTTTAACAAACTGTTTGAGGGCAATTAAAAACTTTTGAAATTTGGGATCTTCCTTTGCCTCTTTTTTCAAAAAGCGATCAAGTATATCGGTAGGAACTTGATGTAAGTTAAATCCTGTACTGATTCCTTTCCAAATCTTAGAAAGAGGGACATCTTGAATTTTTTCTTGCGTTGCATAGCGTTGGTTGTTCATAAAACTACCATTGCCACCCCCTTTATCCAGATGTACGCAACATCCCTGAGCATCGTCTGAAGCAAAATCAAACCCTTCCGGCAAGAGCTGTTCAGCAATGATTTTTTTGAACTGATTCATGCTGTTTAAACCCAAGGTTTCCTCAATTTCTTCCATTCTTTGAATATCCCAATCCTCAGCCAAAATGGCAGTAAGCGTACCGCCAAAGACCATTAAGTTGATGATTTTTTGAAAATGAGTAGATTGCTCCAGAGCTTTGAGCAAATGTTTATAAGGCTTACCGCTATTTTTTGCTACATCAACTTCTTTGCAATCTGTTTTGAATAAGTTAAATAAAGCTTCTACCTGTTTTCTAAGGTCTTCTTCACTATCAAAACCAATAATACCTTTTTTTACCAATTCTTCTTGCTTTGTAATGAGTGCTTCAATCGTTTTTTCCATCAAGAGATCATCCCATCCTATCGGACGGATTTTTTCTCTATTTTCAATTGCGCCGTTTATTTCTTTTGCATTGCTCAAAAAAACAGAATTAAACTATCTTCCCGTTTGCCAATGGGAAAGGTCTAAAATTTAGTATAATTTTGTATTTTTGTCAAGCTGTTGTTAATTGAGTTAATGTTATTTTTTTGTTTAATTAATCACAAAAAAGTCCCTTTTGTCATTTTTTGCAGAGAGAAGTCATGCAGTTGCCAGCAGCAACCTTAGAACTTTCCGAAAAAACAGCCAAAAGGGACCAGTCAAACTCAGCCTGAACCAAAGCTCAAACCAAGCTAACATGCAAATCTTGTTTTTCTTTGTTTTTTTGTTTTAAGAAAAAGAAAAGGTTAAACAAAATTTACGGACTTGGGAATTTGAATGAAGTTCAAACGTAGCAAAGCAAATGCCAAAGCGATTTTAAATAAATAAAACCAATTCGGAAGCATAA
>JANQMV010000010.1 GCA_028279865.1 Candidatus Altimarinota bacterium
GCTTCTTTAGGTCTGTGATAAATTATTCCTCCGAGGGATTCCAGATATTTTTTCTAATCTTTTTTATATGTTTTTTAATTGTGATTAGAATAAACCTGCCCGGAAAATTCTGGAATGACATACTTTTTGTCAGCGAAATATTAAACATCTACAAGAATGACGAGGTTAATACATTTTCTCCAAATCCTTCCAAAAATTCGGATAGGTCTTACTGGTACATTCCGGATCTTGAATAATGATCCCTTCAATTTTTGTTCCTAAAACACCAAAACACATCGCCATGCGATGGTCATCGTAGGTAGCAATTTCAATATCTTCAACTTTTTCAATTTTACAATTTCCGGAAATAGAAATTCCGTCATCTAATTCATCTGCTTTGATGCCAATTTTTTTTAGTTCCGTAACGATTGCTTTAATTCGGTCGGTTTCTTTAACACGCATATTTGGGACATTTGTAATTATTGTTTCTCCTTCGGCAAAAGGAGCAATCATGGCAAGAGTCATAGCGACGTCCGGCATTTTGTTCAGATCGATTTCTCCTAATCCTTTGAGTTTGGCATTTGGATCAACTGTAAATTCCAAGTAATCAGCATCTTTTTTAATTTTAAAATCACCTTCAATCATTTGGCTAACCACATCAACGAAAAGAACATCACCTTGCTTACTTGAGTAGGGAAGGTTCGTGATTTTTACTTTTCCTCCGTGCAAAGCGACTAGCGCAATAAAATAACTTGCCGAAGAAGCGTCGCCTTCAATGAGGTACTCACGTCCTTGATAAGTCTTTTTTGGAATATGAAAAGATTGATAATTACTATTTTGACATTGAACACTAAATTTGTTCATAATGTCGAGAGTGATGTCGATATATGGTTTACTGCATAACTCTTTTTCTACTTCTAAGTTGACTTCTTTTTTTGCATAAGGAGCTGTGAGAAGTAGGGCTGAAAAGTACTGGGAACTCACGTCTCCGGGCATGGAGATAGTGCCGCCTTCAAAAGTGTTGCCCTGGATTTTCAAGGGAGGACAGCCGTTATTATTTTTGCTTTTAATTTCAACACCCGCTTGCCGAAGTCCGTCAATCAAATGTTGAATCGGACGTTCCTGCATCCTTTCATTACCGGTAATGATACTTTTACCTTCGCGTAAAGCTATTGCCGCAGTTAAAAAACGTACTGCCGTGCCGGCATTACCCAAGTATAATTCAAGCTTTTCTTTATTCGCAAAAACTCCATGATTTCCTTCAATTACAAAATTGTTCCCATTTTTTTTAACCTTAATTCCAAGCTTTTCCAGTGCTTCCTGCATTCTCTTGGTATCATCGCTTTCCAGACAACCTTTCAAATGGGAATTTCCGTGTGCCAGCATCGCAATCAAAAAAGCCCGATTGGTAATAGACTTTGATCCGGGAACAGCTAGATTGAGGTCTATGGGATGGTTTATGGTTTGGACCGAGTAAGTCATTTAATGTAAATTTTATTTATCCTCCTTTTTCTTCTTAATCAACAATTTATTCAACACATGCCAAATATTTTTTCCTCTATTCTTTTTTAGTTCTTCAATTTCTTCTTTATGCTCGTCTAAAAATTCTTTACCTTTTTCCAGTGCTTCTTTGGATTTGCGCTTAATAATTTCGCGATTTTCTTTGCCTGTTTTTTTTGTCATCGTTGCACCTACTACAGAACCGATCGCTCCACCGATAACCATTCCGATGAGCAGTTTATTCACCTTTTTTGCCGCTTTTTTGGGAATTTCATTTTTTTTCATTTTCAGAAACCTTAAACGATAAACTTTGTACCTATATTTTCCTTTTTATGAATTAATAAATCAACTAAAATATTTTTCTGACTTCCATTTGCAATAAAAGTTTCAATACCATTCTTAGTTGCCATTCTGGCTGCTTCCAATTTACTCTGCATGCCTCCTCTTGATTTCATGGAATGATTTTCCTCTACAAAACAGAAGACGGATTTATTTATATCCGAAACTTGATGAATAATTTCTGCGGCTTTATTTGTCTTGGGGTTGCAGTTGTGTAACCCGTCAACATCGCTGAGAATTACTAACTTATCGGCTTTAATCAAGACGGCGGTTTTTGCCGAAAGCATATCGTTATCACCAAAATGGTGATCTTTAACTTCAAGTTCCGCTGTTGAAATTACGTCATTTTCATTGATAATCGTAATATAGCCTTTTTTGAAAAGCTGGCTTAAGACGGCTTTGGTATTTTTTTTGTTTTCTTTGGATTCAAAGTCCCGATTGGTTAATAGTGCTTGTGCAATAATCAAATCAAATTTTGACAAATATTTGTGATATTTATCCAATAAACGACATTGTCCGATTGAAGCGAGCATTCGTCTTGTTGTGAGATCTTCATCATCCGGTTGACTAACGTAGTCATGTCTACCCGAAGCCACTGCTCCGGAACTGACAATCCCAACTTGGTAATTATTTTTGATCAGCTCTGCAACTTGTGTGCAAATGCTTTCTAGTAAGTCTGTGTTTAAAGAATAATCTTTGCGTGTTAATACGTTTGAACCGATTTTAATGAGTACTTTTGACATATTGTTTGGAAAATTGACTTCACCATACTAGAGCAAAAAAGAAAGTTTGCAATTTTTTATTTCACCACTTGATGTTTTGTTAAAAAAGTGTTATAATATAAAAAATCAAAACTAAAAATAATATCAACTAAAATGAAGTTTTCCAGATCAAGTATTTTAAAGACGATAAGAGACCCTAAACTTTTTGCGAGTATTTTGGTTCTATCCTGATTCGCAATAGGAACCTATGCCTTTAGCTGACCTCCTCTGGGCTGTACTCCTGAGAGTTGTCCAAACGGACCGCTGTCACAACTTTTTTCAGGCAATATTCGAGATGGTGTTACAATAGCGGGAGTGACAGGAAATCTCATCGAAGAAGATGGTTTGCATGGTCCGAACAATGAGTGCTGAAGTGGCTCACTCGGAACAACCGACTGTAAAGTTACGACAGATAACCAGTATCTTACCTCAGTAAATCACTGAAATTTAAATTTTACCTGAAGTACTTCAAATCAAACACGTACAGCGGGTTATTTGGAAAGCTTGACTATTCAGTGAGATGAAAATTTAATTGCAGAAAATATTAAAGAAGGAGTAACAATCTTCGGTATTACCGGAACTTATCTTCCGGCTCCTACTTCCTTGTATGCCTTTACGTCACACACTTTTACAAATTGTAATCAAAGCTGACGCACCTGACCGAGTTTAGCTCAATGTCGCTCTGCTTATTCTACGGCTTGGGATGAGGATGCAGCTTATTTTAATATGACGACCAACGGTATCCAAGAGTGGACAGTACCACAAACCGGCACTTATATAATAGAAGCTTTTGGTGCTAGTGGTGGCGGAGATGGACAAAGTTTACCGGGAGGGAGAGGGGCAAGAATGAAAGGAAATTTTAACTTAACAAAAGGGGAAAAAATTAAAATTCTCGTAGGGCAACAGGGAGGACAGCATGGGGGAGGACACGGAAATGAAAATGGGGGAGGAGGGGGAGCTTTTGTGGTTAAAAATGATAACACGCCTCTGGTTATCGCAGGCGGCGGTGGTGGAGCACCTTCTACTTCGTATGGCACAAGTTGCTCTCGTAATATTAGCCAGGGTGATGGACAGACATCTACCGCAGGAGTTACAATTTCCTGCCATAACACAGCAAATGGGGGAACTTCCGGAAACGGAGGCTCTACAGCTGGTACATATCAAGGTGGTGCAGGTTGAGGGCTAACAGGAAATGGTGCGAATGGAGGTTCGCATTGTGCTTTTGCTTATGGTGGTCAAAGTTTTTTGAATGGATGAGTCGGAGGGACGGGGAATTCTTGTTATACTTCTGAAAACTATGGTGGTTTCGGAGGAGGAGGAGGAGGTCAACTAGGGGGACCTGGAGCAGGTGGAGGATATTCCGGATGAGGCAGTACAGGTAATTGGGCTAGCTATTCTACTTATGGTGGTGGTGGTGGATCCTATAACTCAGGGACAAATCAGTCTAACTCTGCGGGTGTTAATAACGGACACGGTTATGTGAGCATCACATTACAATGAAATCCCGCATCTATAGCTTATGCTACTGCCAATCTTAATGGAAACAAGCAAATTGTCTTCCTAGAGCTGCCTGCAGGGACTTCCATAACTTCAAATACGGAATACAAGGCATTTTGTGAAGCTCAAGGTTTTGCGCAAAATCAAAACTCAAGCAGCAACAGTAATTACTTAAATGCTTGAATGCATAGCTCTTCAGAATATTATTGTTCAGATCATTGTTGTTATTTGGGCACAGGTAATAGTAAAGCTAATTCCTTAACTGCCTTCCAAAACCATGGCTTACCTATAAACACTAAATTTAGGGTGCGAGATCGTGGTTGTGGAAATTATGGTGGCAGTTTTAACCTTTGAGAAAATACGACAGATTCCTTAGAAATAAACAGTTCGGGAGGTTTTTTTTATACACCTAACTATTATGGCTCATCTGATTTAGGCTCCTCAAGTCCTGAAAGTTTTGCTTGAGACGGTCTTATTGTTTGCCAAAGTCAATAATGAATCCTTTAAAAGCGTGGGAAACTAGTCTTTAGTGTTCCTCAATCCTATGTACCACTTTTTCAATCAAATTTTGCAAAATGAAAAGATCCTCTTTTTCAATTTTGATTTTCAGAACTTGCTCAAGATTTGCCTTTTGTATGAAATTAATCGTTTTAATTAAAGGAAAAGAGATTGCTTGAACGACAGCAATTTTAGATAAACAGCTTTGGCAGACAACTCCTAAATTACTAATATCAAAATAATTTTTTGATTCGGTTATTTTTTTTCTACATTTTAAACAGTGGTCGAAGCTTGGTAGGTAACCCAGAATCGTAAAAAATTTTACTTTGAAAGAAAGTAAAATCAATTCGCTATTTTGCTCTTCATTCAGAAGTCCGAAGCTAAATTTGCTAAGTTTGAGAATCTTTGGCAAGGGATATTTTTCTTCTGTGAATTTATTTAATAATTTGATGATTTCGTATCCGATTTCCATCAACTTCAAGTTTTGTATAATTTTTTTGTTCAACATGACACACTCTGCCCCATTTATTCTATAGAGATCATTTGTGCTACTTTTATAAAAATCAAAATTAATTTCATTAAAAAATTCTAAATGACCGCCTAGTTTACTTTTGATCTTACGAACTCCTTTGGCAATTGCGCTGATTTTGCCAAATTCTTTTGTCAAGATTACAAAAATACGGTCTGCTTCAGAATAATCAGTCTTTCGGAGAATAATTCCGCTGGTTTTAAGGTTACGCTGTTGAGGCATTTTACTTTCTTTTTATACCTAATAATGCAAGAATTTCCCGATCGACCACTTTAGTAAAATAAAGCATTAATCCGTAAATAACTCCTCCTGCCGGAATGAGTAGCATGAGATTTTTGATCCCCCACGCCGCTGTTTGAAGGTTTAAATAGTAAACACAAACTCCCATTACAATTCCTGCGAAGACAATTTTAACAGCCTTTTTTAAATTAAGATTAATTTTAAGGATTTTCTTCACAACATAAAATGTTGCGATCAGGATGAAAATTTCCGACAGAACAGAGGTAGAGGCGGCACCTCTAAAACCATAAGAAGGAATGACAATGAGATTGGAAACAAGATTAAAAATAACACAAAAAAGATTAATCCACAGCAGCTTAATCTGTTTACCCATAGCCACTAAAGTAAAACCAAAAAGAGAGTTTATAAAAGAAAAAAGCAGTGCAAAAATTAAAATAACCAGAGCTATATCAGCACCATATTCAAAAAGATTTCCACTGACAAATTCCTCCGTAGAAACCAGCTGAACGATTTTTTTAGATAAAACAAAAACACCTGCCACAATAGGCACCCCCATTGCTAAAAGAAAATCAAAAGAGTACTGGATCAATTTAGTAATTTTTTCACTTTTTTCCTCTAGATAACGTGTCATTACAGGCAAAACAGAATTCATAAAATAAACAGGAATAATCACCAAAACATCAAGCATCCGCATTGCAACACCATACATTCCCACCTCATCCAAATCCTTCATGAGGGAAAGCAGAATCGTATCCATACGAAAATACAAGGTACTTAAAACAAGCGCGATTCCATATGGCAGAGCTTTGACCGTGATTTTTTTCCAATAACTGAAGTCAAACCGATGGCGGATTTCTGTAAACCTTTTGGTGAATAACCACGTCAAAGCAACCAAGAGCAGATTGCCGCAAACTCCAGCTACAAGTAACTGAAAGAAGCCGGAAGCGGAGTAGTCTTTGTAAAAATAAAAAACAACCATCAGCATATAACCTGTACTCACTAACTTGCTTATTACCAGCGCAATGACGGAATATTGCATCTTTAAATATACCTGTAAGACACTTGAAATAGTGCCGGAAAGTAGAGAGAAAAATGTCGAAACAGAAGCAATCGCTATTCCCATAGGAATAAGTGTGTCATCATACTTAGGAATCAAGAAAGAAATTCCCGCAGCAAGGGACATCAAAAAAAGAGCAAGCAGTGTCCTAATAGAAAGAACATTACCAATAATATGTGGTATTTTTGCCTTGTCTTTCGACATTTCACGAACCGCAATGGTATAAATTCCCAGATCAGCTGCAATGCCAAAAAACGCCAGAAATTCATAAATTGTCGTGTACTGTCCATAACCGGCGACTCCCAAATAATTTGTAATGATTTTTACAATTAAAATTGAAAGTCCTGCTGTGATAACTTTTCCAATAATTTGAAAAAGTGTGTTACTGAGGATTTTACGTGCGATAGACAATTTTTTGGCTTGATTAATGATAATTGTGTACTCAGGAAGAAGTTTAATCTAAAAAGTTTAAAGTAGAAAGTTTTTATCTTTTTTGAACTCAGTTGGCTAAAAGTCAATTCTGCTTGCGTTTTTTGACGGCTTCACTAGAATAGGCTCAGTTTTTATCTTTTTATTTGAAACAAATATGAAAAAATTAATCGTAATGTTTGGAATCACCGTATTACTTACAGGATGTTCAGCAAATTCCAACATAAACACAAACCCTGACGAAGAAAATTTTGATGCAAATTACCAAGGTTCATCGGAACTTGACTTGGAAAATGCTGGCATGAATAAGGAAGGTAAAGACCCAGCGATGGGAGAAGAAGTCGATTCTGATGGTGAAATGACGGAAGCAACAGAAGCAGGTGTAGATGACATTGAAGAGGAATCTGAGATGCTTTCCGCTGAAGAGACGGAAAATACAGGCACAGGAGAAACTTCAATGGAGGTCGACTTAGAAGCTCAAAATTAAAGATAATTTATTATTTATAACAAAAAAACATGAAAAAATTAATTCCACTAGCTGCTATCGTTTTTATTTTAGCCGGGTGTGATCTATCTAAAGAATCAGCAACAAATCTTAACCTTGATAATGAGACAACCGGCACAAAGACCTCGGAAAATGTTCCGTTTGGAGAAAAAGATTCAATGGAACAGGTACAAATTGATCCCACAGAAGGAGCCTTAGAAAAAAATAATTCTTTAACTTCGGAAAAAACTATGACGATTAAACAAACAGATCTGCCACAGTCGGGAGAAAAAGTGGCAACCATGGAAACAACAAAAGGGACAATTAAGATTCGTCTTTTTGAGAAGCAAGTTCCAAAAACTGTTGAAAATTTTATCGGACTTGCTGAAAAGGGGTATTACGATGGTGTGATTTTTCACAGAGTAATTCCTGACTTTATGATTCAGGGCGGAGATCCTACAGGAAGCGGAATGGGGGGAGAAAGTCTTTGGGGAGGTAAATTTGAAGATGAATTTGTAGATGGATTAAAAAATATTTATGGTGCACTTTCGATGGCGAATGCAGGTCCCGGAACAAATGGGAGTCAGTTTTTCATTGTGCAAAATCAAGACGGAACTCCTTGGTTAGATGGTGCTCACTCTGTATTTGGTCAAGTCTTTGAAGGAATGGATGTGGTGAATTCGATTGCAACTGTAGAGCGTGATCCGATGGATAAGCCGCTTGAAGAAATCTCCATTATTTCAATAAAAATTGAAACACAAGTATAAATCTCAAAAATAAATTTAAACCAACTTCAAAAACTCCACTAATTTAAGTGGAGTTTTTAAAATTCACTTTTGCATTCTCTTTCTTTTTTAATAACTTCATACTAAGATTAATTGTGCATTAATTTAGTTTATTATGCAGACCAGAAACCAAGTATTACTCTTAGTTATCGGTGCCGCAGTTGGTTTACTTTTAATTAGCCAGTACCAAGCAAAACCGCTTACAATTACAACTGACAAATTTAGTGAGGCTCAGGATCAAAAAGAGATCCTTGAAATGCTAAACAAAGAACAAAATTTATTAAAAACTCAGATTTCAGGGCTACGTGAAAAATTAAACGAACTTCAATCTCAAGACATCAAAGAAGAAGACCAGGAAATTATCCAAAAACTCAAAGAGCGTATTGGACTTGTTACTGTTGCTGGTCCCGGAGTTCAAGTTATTCTAAATGACAGTGCTGATGTAATTCGTGAAAATCTTGACGTAAATAATGATGCACTTGTGCATGCTGCTGACTTGCGAGATGTGATTAACCTACTACGTGTTTCTAAGGCGGAAGCGGTTTCCATCAATGGGCAAAGAATTCTAATTAATTCACCAATTTCTTGTGTCGGTAACTCTATTTTGGTAAATAACTCAAACTTGCTTCCACCTTTTCAGATCGAAGCAGTAGGGGATGCCAGCGTATTGATGACTCAACTTGAAAACAATCTCTTAGGTATTCACAAAAGAACCATTGATAACAACCTTATTTTTAAAGTTGAACGTAAAGAAGATCTCAGTATACCGATTTACAGTGGAGACTTAGGTTTTAATTTTGCGGAGGTTGTAGAATAAAATTAAAAATTTAGCCAAGTAATTCTCAGCTGTAAAACTGTCGCGAAAGCAACCCATATTAAATATGGAATGTTTGCATATACAACAAATTTTGCATACGGGTAAATTGCAAACATTAACCAGATAATTGTAATTAATACCAAAACTATATCTATTGCTGCCAAGACATTATTTTTCAAAGCAAATTGCAGGGGGGTAAAAGCAAAGTTAAAAATAAGATTCAAAACGAATGGCAGAAGTACAATAAAAGGTATTTTTCCTTTTATAAAAAGCCAAGCAACATACCCAAAAGTCGTTGCAATTATTATATAAAGAATCGTCCATACCGGTCCAAAGATCCATGCTGGTGGTGACCATGTTGGTTTTATTAATTGCTGATACCAATTTTGCATAATTTTAATTTTTTTCGGGGATAAAATAGACAAACCACACAAACCAGACAAGTGAAATAGCACCTAACCAGTCTCCATCCAAGGCTGCTGGAATTCCTTGTATCCCAAGTAATCCTAAAAATCCCAAGATCCAACGCTGTTTCATAATTCTTGAATTAAGGATAAAACTGTCTGGTATTTTCCTCTTTTTAACAATTTAATGCAAATTTTATTAGCTGGAAATAAAATCAGCCTTAGTTTTCCAAATCAGCAAAAATTTCATGTATGTTTCCATCCGGGTCAGCGAAAAAACCAGCACGCTGTCCCCAAGGCATATCTGCCGGTTCTTTGATAGAAACTGCTCCTTTTTCGATAATTTCCGCAAAACTTTTATCAACTTCTGCAGAAGAATTTTCCCGGAAAGCCAGCTCGAGCGTTTGTCCTTTTTTCTTTTCTTTGTAAGTATGGTGATTAGTGACTTGGCTCATGATGCTATTTGTACTGATTGCAAATCTTGTGCCGGTATTTTCGAATTCAACATATTCGTCCATTTGAAGAATGACTTTAAATCCCAGAGTATCTCGGTAAAAACCAAGCATTTCTTCAAAATTATTGGTAATGATTCCGATCATGTCAATTTTTGATTGCATAGGGTTTGTCTTAATTTTTTAAAGCAATTTTTCTCCAACGTATTAATAGTATCAAAATAATAAGACCAGCGAAAACAATTCCGACAATACCATTTGCAAATTCATTGACAGGAGAGAATGATATCCAGAAAAAGACTGAACCAAAAATTAGGTTAACAAGATGTCTTTTCGTGACTTTCTGGTTAAGGATCTGATAGAAAACAAACCAGAGTACTGCAAGGATAAGTATAAATTGCCAGAAAATTGTGTTATTTCCCGGTACGTTAATTTCAGCTAAAATATAAGGCATGAGGACATTTATTCCTTGGAAGAGGAATCCGGCGAGCCAAAAAATTTTAGTTGAGAAAAGTTTAAACTTCTTTGAAACTTTATTTTTTCTGAAGAAATAAGTAAGCCAAATAAGCAATAATACTATTACGATGCTTCCACCGATGAGATCATCATTTGGTGTATAGTCCTTGTACATGGGCTCAAGTTTATATTCTATCAAAAAAACCATCCAAAAAAGCACAACACTTACTAAGCCAAGGAAACTAAAAAATAATCCTGTTTTTTTGAGTAATGGTTTGTTTTTATATTTTGGCCAACCTAAATCGGTAATATAAATAGGGATGAGCGTACTTATGGTCGCATGAAAAAGTATAAGCATTAAAGTCCACGGTCACTGAATCTCGTCATGTAGACCGTAGCCAGAAAGTTCTCCCAGATCTCCATGGTCTAGATTAAAGCAAGATTGAATCATCGTTCCTTCTTCTAGAATCCCGTACGCAGCCGCAATAAAAAGAATACTCCACTGAACTCTCCAGCGAACTTTTATTTCCCTAATAAGCAATGTCCCGCAGCCGTAGAGTAGAACTAGTAAAAAAAATGTAGCAGGGTGAAGAAACTCTAATGGAGGAGTAGATCCTGAGATGACCTCTCCCAAGATAGGGGGCACCAAAAGTAACAAACCAATGATTTTTGTTCGAGTCTTCATGGTTGTATATGTTTAAATGTTTTTATCTAGATAGAATAAAATTTATTCACATACCTATAACTTGCAGGCAAGTCAGAAAAAACAGCAGTAATACTAAAAAAGTTAATAAAACAAAATAAATTATAGCATAATTACACAGTTCGCATTCGAAAAATTGCTTTTCTTTCAAAATAAAATAGAATGTACAAGGTGCTAATTACAATCTAAATTATATAAAATATGGGAAGATTTGAGTTTATCGTTCATTCAAAGTTTGCAACAGCGATTGCCTTACTTTTGATTTGGATTTTTGTGGGAACAGTGACTTTTCACTTTTTTGAAGATTGGACTTGGATAGAATCTTTTTATTTTTCAGTAGTTACATTAACAACGATTGGTTTTGGAGATCTGGTACCTACCTCAGATTTTACCAGATTTTTAGCCTCAATTTATATTTTGGCAGGTGTCTCTGCCGTGCTTGCTTCTCTCACTATAATCGGCAATACGGTGATTAAACAGTATCAAGATCGTTTGCTTAGAGAAAACCAAAAGTTGAAAAAAAAGGTTGAAGTTCTAACGATTATCGATGATGTTCCGGAAAAATATCATAAAGAAAGATTGGAGCGAGAAAATCGACATTTAAGAAATATTATCAAATCAATTAAAACTGCGATCGAACCTAAAAAGTCTTCAAAAACTCCGGAAAAAAGTTAGATAAAGAGACTCTTTTCGACTATAATCAAGAGGCAGTTTAACCAGAAAAAACAAAATGAATATTGTTGAAATCAGAAAAAAAGTCGACCAAATTGATGCTCAAATTGTGGAGTTAATCAAGCAACGCTTAGAGCTTCTGCCAGAAGTCGTCGCCTACAAAAAAAAACATAATCTAGCTGTTTATCAAGAAAAACGTGAAAAAGTCATTTTCTCAAATTTAAACAAAATTTCACAGAAATTAGGTGTAAATTATGATTTAGTAAAAAATGTTTGGAAACTTTTAATTGAAGAGGCACATCAAATTGAACATGCGTTGTTGGAAACTGAAAAATCAAAAAAAGTTGAACTTAAAGTTGATTTTCAAAAACTTAAGATTCAAAGAAAAAAGTTAGACTTAAAAATCCCTTTGTTTGATATTTTTCAGTCAATTTATGCTAATTATGATCATTTTTATTTTTTAGACTCTTTGGAAGAGGACTCTGAGTTATCACGTAAATCATATGTGGGCTTTGATCCTACTCATGTCTTTAAAGCAAAAAACCATGATTTTTTCATTGATGATCAAAAAGTGGAATGTGAAAACCCTCTGGAAAAATTAAAAGAAATTTTCCCTACGGATTTATTTAAAGATTCGGGCAGCTTTGTCGGCGGATTAGTAGGATACTTGGGGTATGAAGCCTTAAGATACAAAGAAGATCTACCTTATTTTAAAGATAATGTTGAATGGAATGATTTTGAATTCGGGCTTTACTTGGATGGATTGGTCTTTGACCATGAGACAGGGGAGCTTGATTATTTTTATCTGAATGAAGATCGCAGCGAATTAATTCAAGAGGTATTGAAAAATACTTTTGATCTTATGCCTCTTACCGTCAGTAGGGAAGATCACACTCCTTCCGATTCGGAATTTAAAGATGGTGTTATAAAAGTTAAAAAACACATAGGACAAGGTGACATTTTTCAAGGAGTTTTGAGTCAAAGATTCAATTATCGAATTGAAGGATCTACTCTTTCTTTTTACAAAAAACTAAGGGAAATTAATCCTTCGCCTCATATGTTTTTTGTGAAATTTGGACAAAGAGAATTAATCGGTTCTTCTCCTGAGTTAATCGCGCGTGTTGAAAAAGGGGTGATCGAAACTTTCCCGATTGCAGGAACACGCAGTCGAGGAAAAAATAAAACTGAAGATCAAAAAATAGAAAAAGACCTCCTGAAAAATTCTAAAGAAAGGGCGGAACATATGATGCTCGTCGATATGGCTAGAAACGATCTGGGCAGGATTTGCGACTACGGCAGTATAGAAGTAAAAAAATTAATGTATACAAAAAAATATTCGCATGTCCAGCACATTGTCAGTAATGTACAAGGACGTTTGAGTGATGATGTGAATATCATTGATGCCGTACTGACACAAATGCCGATGGGGACAGTTTCGGGCTCACCCCGTTTGGAAGCGGTGAAAATTTTAAATGACCTAGAGCCAACAGTACGCGGTCCCTACGGAGGGGGAGTTGGTTTTTTATCTTTTTCTAGAGAATGTGTTTTTGCACTCATGATCCGTTCTCTTTTTTTAAATGGAAAAAAGGCTTACACTCAGGCAGGTGCTGGAATTGTTGACGAATCTGTAGCTGAACATGAATTAAAAGAAGTTCATAAAAAATCTCGCGTAGTCAAAAAAGCCTTGCATTCAGATTAATCCCATTTTTAATTGAGCTGAGATTAGTTAAAAAAAACGTAGTAAAAAAGCATAAATAAAAATTGACCTTTGATATTTCGTTTTAGTAGAATGAAGAAAATAATACTTTTATATTTTTCATTTAAAAACTTTGCTTTCATCAATTTTTAAACTAAAAAATCTACTTTATATTTTTCAACAAGAAGAGTATGAAATTAGTTTTTTTTTACAGTGGGTTAGACAAAATAAAAATTGGCATGATTTAGAAAAAAAGAAAAAGCTTAGATGGACGCTAAAAGCATATTTAATTTTCACTTTAGCTCTCTTGCTCTTTATCATTCCTTTGATTATCTGTTTTGTGTACTTGATTTCCAGTCCAAACCTTTGGATCAGAGCTTTAGGAATTGTTGATGCGTTTTTGCTGTTTATTTTATTTTGGCTTAAGCCTTACTACTATCTTGTTGCTGCCGCACTTCTAATCAAACCAATTGATATTTTGACAAAAGAATTTCTGATTTTACGAGCAAAGCAAAAACTAAAAAAACATCCTGAACTAAAAATTATTGGAATTACGGGTAGTTACGGAAAAACATCCGTAAAGGAGTTTTTGAATACAATTTTGGGGACAAAATATCGGGTTTTGAAAACTCCTGATAATATTAACACACCATTGGGAGTTTCTGCTTTGATCCAAAGGAGGGATCTCTCACAGTATGATGTTTTTATTGTAGAAATGGGGGCTTATCAAAAAGGCGATATTAAAAAAGTTTGTGATTTGGTTGGTCCTGAATATGGTATTTTAACCGGAATTAATGAATCTCATTTAGAAAGATTCGGTAGTGTCGCAACAACAATTAAGACAAAATTTGAATTAATCGAGAGTTTACCTCCGTCAGGTAAAGCCTTCGTCAATGGAGATGATTTTAACGTTAAAGAAAACTATCTTAAATTCGGCAAAGCAAAAAAAGAGCTATATTCTAAGAAATTAGCGAATAATATTCAAGGCGGAGCAAACGGAATGGAATTTGAAATGATTTTGCAGAAAGAAAAATTAAGCTTAACGACAAAGGCCCTTGGTGAGCATAATATTACCAATATCATTGCGGGTATTTTGACAGCAGAAGAACTCGGTTTGAATCTTGCTGAAATCAAAAAAGGCGTTAGGAAAATCCAAGCTGTTAAACATCGACTTGAGCCAATTTTTAATCCAAATGGTGTGATTATCATTGACGATAGCTACAATGGAAATCCTGCAGGTGTAAAAGCGGCTCTTGAAGTACTTAAGCTTTTCAAGGAACATCGTAAAATTTTTATTACTCCGGGTTTAGTGGAAATGGGTGGCGCCAAAAAACAAGTTCATATTACAATTGGTGAGCAATTGGCAAAAGTTTGTGATTTGGTTATTTTAATTAAAAACAGTAATTTTGATTATTTTATTGAAGGTCTCAGCAGGGGGGGATGGAATGTTGACTTAAAAAACTATCAAGAAGAAGAGAAATTAAGAGTTTTTGAAGATTCGGAAAGTGCGCATAAAGCTTTGAATAGCCTTCTAAAGAAAGGCGATGTTGTACTTTTTCAGAACGATTGGACGGACAATTATTCTTAAAAAGCGCTAAATTATTCCCAATTTTTTCATCTGCCTTTTTGAGAAGAGAGAAGTTTGTTTGATTTTTTGTCTGCAAGTTCAAGTTCTCAAAGATTTTCTGATGAACGAAACGAAAGAATCAGAGTTTAAAGTGAGTGGTTTTTGTTTTAAAAATTTTTTGTAAGAGATTAGTCCTCCGGTAATGAACGAGTTTCTTGATTACTATATTTTATTGAATGTAAGTATAGCCACAATTACTAAGGATTGAATCAGGGATACTGAATTTAAGAATCTTTGATATTTGAAAACTTGAATTTTTTCCAAATTCTAAAAAGACTGCTGCGTCATTTTTATTAACCTCTTTATATTTCTAAGAAAAACCATTGTTAACTAAATTGTTTTGCAAAATTGGGGATAATCTAGCAAAAAGCACACTTGTCTTTTTGGATTTATTGTGTTATAATAAGATTCGCAAATGTAATAATTGCTAATAAACAAGCCATGTTAAAAACAAAAAAACAAATTAGTAAGATTGCAACTTGAGCAATTCTACTACAGTTGATTTTTACTTGATTACAGACTACTCCTACAGTAAAAGCGGAAACAGTGATTAAAACGATTGATTTCACAATTGAAGCAAATTATAAGCAAGAAAATGCTGTTAATGGAACTGATTACAGTTGAGGAAAAGTCACTTTGCATACAGATACTGATTCTTCACAGGCACCTGGAGATCAAATCAATATTGTTGACTCAGCAGCAAGTATTAACTTAGCATCATGAATTAAGTATTCTGATGTTTTGCCTTTTGACCCAGGTTCATGTTCTCCGCAAATTTTTGTAGATGAAAATTACGTTTGGGCAGCGGGAGCTTATGCAACCTGAGGAAAAATTTTTCGGGCACCTGTTAGCGATCCCATTCATTGATGGTCACACGTTGCCACGCTACCAGCACCTATCATTTGGAGCCAGTATGCTGTTTTTGACTGATATATGTATTTCTTCGGCGCACAGCACCATTCAGATATATTAAGAACACCGACTAGTGACCTTACAAATTGGTCAAAGATTGGAAACATGCCTGCTAACATTGGAGCAGGTTACACAATTGTAACCGATAATTACATTTATGTTTCTGATGGTTTTTCCGGTAGTTCAATTTATCGAGCATCTAGAAGCGATCCGACAAACTTCTCTTATTATACAAGTGATCCTATAGCTAGCTCTACCTTAAAAGCTTTTAAATATGGATCAGATAAATACTATCTCGTTTCAGGTGCAAAAACTTGGGAAATACCTATGGTTAATGGTGAACCAAATTTTGCTAGCACGATTACGCATAATAATAATGTAACTCTGGAAGTAACAAATCAGGCACTTATTATTATTGGTGATACAATTTATGCTTTTGGTTCCAATATTTATTCAACTACAATTGGGAGCTGGGGAAGTTGGTCTCAATTAGGCTCATATCCTAATGGTGATACCTTTGGCTATGCTAATCTTTTCACAGTAGGCAATAAATTATATGGTCTTGGTGACTACTGGAATAGAAACACAAATTATAACGATATTTACAGTTGGGACTTAATTAATAATATGTTAAAAACACCAAATGTCAATGGGAGTGTTTTTCCTACAGATTATCCAACTGATAAGCCTTACTATATTACGACAACTGATAGCTCAAACATTGATTTACCAGAAGGGGTGAGTCAAATTAATTCTCTAACAGTGACTTACTCTGAACCTACAAACACTTCAATCAAGGGATTAGCTTCTTTTGATGGTCGCAATACCTGGGAAAAATGGAATGGAAGTGAATGGTGAGATGTTGGTGTTCCACTAGCTTATACGGATAATTTAGCCCAAGGGTGAGTTGCAAGCGCAAGTTCAATTTATAGTAGTTCTCACTTAGCATGAAACGCTTTTGATAATTTGGATGGGAATATGTGGAACTCCGCTAGCTCTGATCCACCAGGTTGGCTTAAGTATGATTTTGGCTCTGGGAATGAAAAAACAATCCAGCGAATTCGCATCCAGGCAGCAATAGCAGGTAATGCTGCTTATGCTCCTAAAACATTTACAATTCAAGCCTCAAATGATGATACAAACTGGGACATACTAGAGTCTTATACATCTATAGATAATTGGTCGAGCCTTGAGTGGCGGGATTTTGATTTCGCAAACTCGACAGCTTACAGATATTACAAAATAGATGTAACAGAATGTGAGTCAAATGCTTATATTGGTTGGACAAGTACAGAAATGATGGAGATTGCACCAGATTATACCTCAGATTTAGCTACAAACCCTAGCAACGCAATTGATAATGGACATTTCTCAAACAGAACTGCTGCTGGTGCTTTTGATAATATTCATGGAGAGTGGAATCCGAACTCATGGGACGCCCCAAGAGATGGTTCAGATCGATGGGTAGGCTATGATTTTGGAGAAAATAAAATAATTAATAAAATTAGAATTCGAAATGGTAATGGAGGTTTGCCTCATTATTCGATTAAAGACTTTCATATTGATGGCTGGAACGGAAGTAGTTGGGAGTTGATTCAGGCTGAAACAAGCTTGCCTCCATGGTCAAATGATGAATGGAGAGAGTTTATAATTGAAGCACCGCAGAGTTTCTCTAAATACAGGGTATTTATCGACGATACACATCACTCTGCATCTGCGAAAGACTCATGTATTTCAGAAATAGAGATGATGGGGGTAATCTCTACTGATCCTCTTGATAATCTCCAAAACGGTAACACTGTCTCAGAGATTGAAGCAGGTTTGACTAATCTAACCATCACAGACGAAGCTTCAGTGGACTTTGCTTTTGATTTAGCGACCACAGATTCTTCAGTCACTCCGAGTATTGATCAAATTAGCGTTTCTTATGAAGGTATTTTCAACTATGCTCCTCTTGATCCTGTTTTAAATAATCTCAATGACGGTGGCTTTCTGGCTGACACAACACCTACCTTCAGCTTTAACTTAGTCGATACAGATCTCGGAGCAAGTGTGCGCTATCAAATCCAAGTTGATAATAATGCAGATTTTAGTTCTCCCGAAATTGATTTTACAGAATTAACTCTCGTCGCAACTCCACGCCTAGGAGCAACCTACACACCAACCACAGGTTTACCTAATGATACCTTTTACTGGAGGGTGAAAGCGATCGATAATGAAGGATTGGAAAGTAATTGGACGGAAGCAACACTTGGTTTCAGTCTTGATACCAATCTGCCTGTTTCTTCTATTCTGTACCCTCAAGACTGAGCTGATTTAAAGAAAGTTGAAAGCATTATCGGTAAATCTACCGACACAGGCGGAGTTGATTTTACGCGGATCAGTATTCTGGATACCCTTTCTTATAAGTATTATAACGGTACAAGTTTTAGTGAAGATATTGAAACATGGATTCAGACTAATTCTGCAGGAGCAGGTAGTAGCAAGACAAGATGGAGCTACCCTGCGCCTGTTTGGACTGAAGGACACACCTATACAATTCGTTCCAGAGCTACTGATTTAGCTGGTAATGAAGAGCGTACAGATGCGATTACCTTTAAGTATGACACTATCAATGGACTTGAAGGCTCCATCTATCTTTCTAATCCGGGAATAAGCAATAATAGTGACTATAAGATTTATTATCCTAATACGGCTGCCTTGCCGACTAATGCTTACATTGAAATAGATTTTGAAAATAGTTTTAAGTTTTCTCCTTGGCTTGAGCAAGCAGATGTGAATTTAACTGACAACGGAGGTAATTTGACGGCTGTGGTTAGTAATTTTGACAGAACAAATAAAGTGATTACTTCTATGATTACAGGAGGAAGTGTAGCGGCACTTGATTTAATTGAACTGGAGATTAATAATCTGAGAATTCATAACCCTGCTTTAACAGGCAGTTACACTTTACCTATTCGTATTTATGACGAATTTGATGCTCTTCTCGAATCGGGAGAAGGCACAATTTTTCTGGTTGATCCTTATCAACAAGTGGAGCTTAACATTGATGTCCAACAGTCTCTCCAGCTCAGTGTTGATTCTGGCAGTGTCCTTCTGGAGGTTGATCCGGATGTACAGCTGGGGCAGAACTGGTCGGGGACAGGAGGGGCGGTTAGTGAGCAAACTGAGGTCACGGTCAAGACTAATGCCCGGAGTGGTTACAAGTTGATGTTAAGTCTGGCGGGTTATACCAATTCCGGTAGTGCGGTCTTGGATGGGACGACTAATACGGGTAACACGATTACTTCTCTGACGGGGGACAGGGTCAGTACGGAGAACAACTTTTCTTTTGCTCGGGGGACAGGGACTTTAGCGACCGGTATGGCTTTCAGTAGTACGGCGACTGAGTTGATTGGAGCGGGAAGTAGTGGACCGACCAATGCTTTTTTGGACAGGATCTTCTATTATCTCAACATTGACTACACTACTCCGAGTGATACCTACAAAGGTACCGTTACCTACACTGCCGTAGGTCAATTCTAAAATAACGGTAGGTCTGTCCGCCTCAGGCGGATTACTTATACCGCAGTAGGGGAATTTTAGAAAATTTCAATTCCTACAGGACAGTGATCTGATCCCGTGATCTCTTTTAGGATAAATGCGTCTTTGAGTTTTTTTCTGAGAGATTTATCAATGAAGAAATAATCTATTCTCCAGCCGACATTTCTTTCTCTGGCTCTAGTTTTCATATCCCACCAGCTGTATAGTTCTGCTTCCGTATGAAACTCTCGTAATGTATCTAAATATCCATGCTCTACGACTTTATCAATCCATGCACGTTCTTCTGGTAAGAAGCCTGAAGTTTTACTGTTGTTTTTTGGATGAGTAAGATCTATTTCAGTATGGGCTGTGTTTACGTCTCCACAAAAAATGACCTTTTTACCTTTATCTTTAAATGATTCTATCAGGTTTAAAAAAGTCTCGTAAAAATCCAGCTTGTATTTGAGTCTGATTTTATCTTTTTTCCCATTGGGAAAATAAACGTTACAAAGAATAAATTGTTGGAATTCCGTAATCAAAATTCTACCCTCTTGATCAAAATCCGGAATTCCGATTTCGGTAATTACGTCCAGAGGTTCTTCTTTTGTATATGTCGCAACACCGCTATAGCCTTTTTTTGTTGCTGAGTGCCAGTATGAGTGATAGCCTTCCAGGTTCAAAATAGCATCGCTTATTTGTTCCGGCTGTGCTTTGGTTTCTTGGAAACAGATGATTTCCGGAGCATATTTTTTGACCCATTCGAAAATACCTTTACGTTCACCAGCACGAATTCCATTGATATTCCATGAGATGATTTTCATTTTACTTTTTGATTAAAGCAAGTTTGATTGTAATTTTTTTTTGACAAAATGTGAATTGATTCTTAATATAGGTGACCTATAGTGTTTTGCTCTTTTAAAAATAGGACTTTGTCGAGTTCCTGAGGTATGTATTTTTTATATTTTAAATTTATCTTCGAAGATGGTTTAGAAATGTAAAATGCATTTCTCAGCCGTCTCGACAAAATTTCTAGGGAGGAGAATCTTATGGGAACAAAAATTGTGAGTTGCTTAATTTCTATTATAGGAATTGTATGCTTTGTAATTGTCCTTTCGGAAAATATTTCTCAATTATGGGCTATTCCTAGTGGTTCTATGATCCTGATGCCTGTTATCGGCTCAGGCTTGACGCATTGTAAAAAATGCGGAAGGTGGTTCGCAGTTTTTCCGCCATTTAAAGCCCCTTGCCAGTGCGGAGAGGTTCCGCAATGGTAAGAATTAGAAGAGACGGCTTTTAAAAAAGCAGGTCAATCAAAACGATTGACCTGCTTTTTCCTTTTTTTCTAATCTTCGTTTAATTTTTTAACTCCATTATTTTTTTCAGAGGTCTTTTTCTGCATTCACTTTCATTCTCAGCAGTGCTACCGGTAGATGTTTCTTCATTGTCATCATCATCTTCGTTTTCATCGTCATCTTCTTCACAATAAGGTCTTTCTTCGCAAGAATCAGAGTCTACTCTATAGACTAAGTCTTGATCTCTACACTCTTTGAATTTTACCTTGAGAGCATCTTTTTCTTCGCGAAAATCTTCACGAATTTCTTTCATTCTTTCAGCAAAATCTTCTCGATTTTCCTTCTGCGCTTCTCTGATGTCTTCCCATAATTCAGCTCGCGCCGCTCGAATTTCTTCTTCGCTTGAGCCATCTTCTTTCATTGCCTTTAAGTCAGCTTTTGCAGCTTCAATTTCTGCCCTAACCGCCTCACGTTCCGCCTTAAAATCTGTTTTGACTTCATCGACTTGAGCCTTGATTTCGTCATTAAAAGCACTCTTATTTAATTTACGTACCATGATGGAGCGGTAGATGTTTTCAGAAACATTTCCGCGTGTCATTCCTTCTGCGGGCACGTAGTTACCATTTTCATCTTCTTCAAGAAGCCCTTTTGCTTTGGCAACACAAAGAAATTTCGCATACCAAGCACCTTGATCAGTATCTTCGTAAAGATCTTCTTTACACTCTTGCATTTCTTCAGCGAACCCCTGAGAGTTAATTACCATTTTTATTGCTTCAACTTTATTAACGGTTTTTTCCGGTTTAAAAGTCCCATCTGCATAACCCGAGACCCACTCCATTTCTTTTGCATAACAGACATAAGGAGCAAACCATTCTTCCGTCACATCAGGAAAACAGTTATTATATTGATCTTCATCGGGGGTTATTCCTTGCGCTTCAACTAAAATTTTTGAAAGTTCGGCACGATTTACAGTGTTGCCCGGCTTAAAAGTCCCATCTTCGTATCCGCCGATAACCTCAGCCTCTTTCAGGAATTCAATCGCTTGAGCATTTTTATGCCCGAGCGCAAGGTCTTTGAAACCGGCATTGGCTAAGGAGGATAGGGAAAACAAACTTACGCCAATGAGCATGCTTGAAAAAATTTTTTTCATAAGATAAAAAAATTAAAGAATATAATTATTTCTATAAGTAAGTACGCAACTTGTAGTATTTTTCTTTCACTACTTGGTCAACTTACAATATTAATTTAGGAAAAACAAAAAAGACAGATTGCAAAAAAATGAGATTCTGTCATTTTCATCTAAAATGAGAAGATTTTTTTCTTGTTTTTATAAAGTCTAATATAGAGATTGCTGAGGTGTCCATTTAGCTCTGCTTATACTAAAATTCTTGCATCAATAGCAAGAACATCTTTACCTTTTTCGCGGACGATCAATGGGTTAAGGTCAAGCTCCTGAATTTCCGGGAAATCAGAAACCATTTGTGAAACATGGCAAATCACGCTAGCAAGTTTTTTAAAATCAATGGATTTTTCTCCACGAATTCCTTTGAGTAATTTTATTGCCTTAATTTCACTGACCATTTTTTCCGCTTCTTCAAAGGAAATTGGCGCAACGCGGAAAGTTACATCTCTCAGAACTTCTACATAGATTCCACCCAGCCCAAACATCAGCAGGGGACCAAACTGTGGGTCGCGTTTCATACCAATAATAACTTCACGTCCAATTGTCGTCATATCTTGAACGAACATTCCACCGAAGTGAGCATGCGGATTATATTTTTTCACTTTCTGCAAAATTTCTTTGTAAGCGGTTTTGACTTCTTCGGCACTTTTTAAATTAACCCTCACTCCACCGGCATCGGTTTTATGTATTATTTCTTTAGAACAGATTTTCAGGACAACGGGATAACCCACTTTATCCGCAATTTGTAAAGCTTCGTTTTGTGTTTGTGCGATTCCGGAAGTCGGAGTGTGAATATCATAAAGCCTTAGTAAATCAAGGAGTAACGGCATTTCAACTTGTCCTTTGCTACGCTTAAGTTTGCGGTGAATAGTTTCTTTATTTGTTTTTTTATGCCTTAATTTACAATTGTTTGGCTTATAAATTTTTTCTTTTTGCCATTCAGTATAATTTACCATTTGTTTGAGCGTTTTGATTGCTCTGTCAGGGAAATTGAAATTTGGAATCTTTTTTGAACTCAAAAGATTTTTTGCTTCAGCAACATTTTTTCCTCCCATAAAACAAGTCAAAATGGTTTTTTTGGGATACTTTTTACTAAATTTTACAATTACTTCTGCTGTTTTTTCCTCTTCTGTGATGATTTGTGGTGTCAATAAGACAACAGCTGTGTCCACATTTTTATCCTTGAGAACTGCTTTGAGAGCTATTTGATAGCGATCAGCTAAGGCATCACCAAGAATATCCACAGGATTACCTACAGCTGCTGCTTGTGGTAAATTTTTCTTGAGTTGATTGTTTGTTTTTTGGCTAAAACAAGCTAGTTGTAAATTATATTTTTCCAGACTATCCGTTGCCATAATGGCAGGTCCTCCGGCATTGCTAATGATGGCAACCTTACCTCCTTTTGGTGTTTTTTGATAGCTGAAACCACGTGCATAATCAAATAAGTCTTCTACAGTTTTTGCACGTATGATACCACTTTGTTTAAATACAGTTTTAATTGCTTCATCAGAGCCTGCCAGCGAGCCTGTGTGCGAAGAGATTGCTTTTACTCCTTGATCGGAAGTTCCTGACTTAATGATGATGATAGGTTTCTTTTTCGTAATTTTTTGTGCAATGCGCATAAATTCTTGACCGTTTTCGATACTTTCGAGATACATTAAAATTACCCTTGTACTTCTGTCTTTTGCCAAATACTCCAGTAAATCAATTTCATTGACTCCGGCTTTGTTACCCAAGCTGATAATTTTGCTGAAACCTAAATTATGCGTATAAGCCCAGTCACTGATTGCGACAGCCATTGCTCCTGACTGTGAAATTAAACTTACATTTCCCGAAGCAGGCATCCCTTCTGCAAAAGAAGCATTTAGTTTTATCTTTGTATTTAAAATACCGAGGCAATTTGGTCCGATTAGGTTTAAATCATATTTTTTGATTAATTTTTGAAGAGCTTTTTCACGCTTTATACCTTCATTGCCAATTTCCTTAAAACCTGAGCTGATAATAACAATGTTTTTGATTTCTTTTTTACCACATTCATTCACAATCTTGGCTACAAATTCAGCAGGTACAATAATAACAGCTAGATCAATTTTATCCTTGATTAAACTAACTTTTTTATAAATAGGATGTCCCAAAAGTTCTCCGCCCTTTGGATTAACCGGGAAAAGCTTGCCTTTGTAACCAAGTATTGCAAGGTTCTGAAAAACATCATAACCAAGCTTGTTTTTCTGAGTTGATGCTCCGATTACAGCAATTGATCTTGGTTCAAAAAGATTTTGAAGTTTCTTTTGAGGCATTTTAAATTTGGTTTAAAAAGCTTAGCTTTGGCAATGTTATCTTAATTTTTTACAATAACCGAAGCATTTTGATCAAATGGATTCATGCGTAGCGCAAGTGAAAAAAGGTATGGATAGTCTTTTTTCATGTATTGCATGTAG
This sequence comes from Candidatus Altimarinota bacterium, assembly GCA_028279865.1. GTDB lineage: Bacteria > Patescibacteriota > Gracilibacteria > JANQMV01 > JANQMV01 > JANQMV01. The sequence goes on from JANQMV010000010.1 coordinate 24,273, forward strand.
ACAACCCATTCATAAACAAGCAGCTTGTAAGCTCTTTCAATATCTCCTCTAAGATGCTCCAAATCACTTTCCGGTAGGTTGTCAAAATTCTCCCGATGCTCCAGTTCTTCTACGAGATGAAGCACCGCTAGCAGTAAGTCTGTAAAAGTCTCATGTTCAAGCAAGTTTGGATTTTCGATAATATTCATTAAAAAATGCCTCTTTTTATGTAAAAAACTTTTTAATTCAGCAAGGTTTAAATTTTTAGTATTGATTTGGTAATCATGGCTGTTTAGTTGTTTTTTTAGCTGACTAAAATCTTTTTTACTCCAGTTATTGTTTAAAAGAAGCTTTTGCTTTATTTTTTCCAAGTTCTCGTCAAGATCAGAAAATTCTGCTACAAGTGCTGTTCCCATCTCACCAAAGAAAACTCCGATTAGCATATTGAGTTTTTCCATAATATGTTTTTTTTCGTGATTGCTAAGCAGCTGATGAATGATAAGCGTTACCAGTAAAACTTCAATAGGGATAAAAGCAATATCACTCAATAAGAAGATGAAAATATGATGAGAATCTTGGAAAACTACGTAATGTAAAAAATAAAAAAGGATTGAAAGAAAGATTAAAAATATTCCCAAGAGAATTTGCCAGCGCAGTTTTTGCATAATTATTTAAAATAAAATTTAACTGGGAATAGTTTAGCATATTTTAGGGTTATGTCATTTAGATGCTTGGTTTTTTATCATTTATTTCCGTTTTTTCTTGATACTAAGTTTTTTTACAAAAAAAAGACGCTTTTAGTTAAACGTCTTTTTTTAAAATTTGAGTTCTGTTTAATCTTCTACAACGATGCCCATACTACGACATGTTCCTGCGATAATTTTGACTGCTCCATCAATGTCTACAGCATTAATATCGGGCATTTTTACTTTTGCAATTTCTTCTAACTGAGCGCGTGTGATTGTACCAACTTTATCAAGGTGAGGTTTTCCGCTGCCTGATTTTAAATTGATTGCTTTTTTAATCAAAACTGCAGCAGGTGGTGTTTTGGTAATAAACGTAAAACTTCTGTCTTCGTAAACTGTAATTTCTACAGGTACGATTGTATCTCCCATTTCCTTGGTTTTATCGTTGAACTGAGTACAGAAATCTTGGATTGGAATACCTACTTGTCCAAGAGCCGGACCTACCGGAGGTGCCGGATTAGCTTTTCCCGCCGGTATTTGTAGTTTTACTACTTGCATTACTGCTTTTGCCATTTTGTAAGTTTATTAAATTGTATTACTAGTTGTCAAAATCGATAGAAGCGGTTCGATTGACTCTTTATTGATTGCTTTAGAATATTCGATTCCGAAGACGGAAGTTGAGGTGAGAATAATAATCCTTGCCATAGATTCTTCTTGAGTATTGTTTACATAAAAAGAATTTGCTCCGTAGTTATTTACCTCATTAATTGTAATATGTGGCTGGCTTTTGCTTAAATTATTGAACATTTCCTTTATTTTCAGGTAATTAACTTGGTTTTGTGAAGACTCAAATTCAAAAGTGTATAATTTAAAATAATTAACATTATTTTTGGTAAACAGAAGTTCTTCTCCTTTATTGATTCCTTGAATTTTTTCCAAATTCACTTTGCTAAAAATATCTTTTGTCTCCTTTTGTTCAGCCAGCTCAATATCTTGGTCAGTTTTTTTGAGCAGTTTGGTATACGTGTTGTTTAATTTGGAAAGATTCTCAACACTGGCTGTCAAATTGATTTTGTCTCCGTAACCATTCACAAAAAAATCAAGGGCACCAAGTCCTAGAGAAATAAGAAGAATGACGATAAAAATTGTTATTTTATTCATCTATTTCTTTTTTATTTGATTAAAATCCAGCTCAATTGGCGTTTCCCGATCAAAAACACTAATGAGAACTCGAACTTTCCCTTTATTACTGTCTACTTTATCAATAACGCCTTCGTAACTCGAAAAAGGTCCACCAATAATCTTAACCATATCTCCTTTGAGGAATTCTGATTTGAATTTCGCTTGTTCTGATTCCATTCTCTTTTCAATAATTCCCCATTCTTCAGGTGAAACTGGTACCGGGATATTTCCCGAACCAACGAAGCCCGTGATATTCGGTGTGTTACGTACCACGTACCAAGACTCATCAGTTACAATCATGTTCACAAGCACGTAACCTGGGAAAATTCTCTTTTTTTCTTGGACAGGTTCTCCTTTTTTCAAAACAATTTCCGGTTCTTTGGGAACCACCACGTCAAAGATTGTTTCCTGCATGTTCAAAGACTCAATCCTCTGTCTTAAAGCTTTTTCAACAGCATCTTCGTAGCCGGAATAAGTATGTACTACGTACCAGTTACGTCCTTGGGAAGGGTCTTGACGACCTTTTTTTAGTTCCGATTGAACTCCGGTTGTAGTTTGGCTTTCCGGCTGATTTTCTTGCTCGACTTTTTCATTTTCTTTTTGATCGGACATTATGCGTAAATTTAAGTTTTAATTGATCTTATTTGTCAGGATGGTTTTAATTTGAAGCAATGCTCAAAATAGATTTAAAAAACTGCGTAAACCCAAAGTCCACGAAGCCAAGAATAATTGCAAAAACTACAATAAAACCAATGACAATGATTGAGATTCGGATCGTTTGTGCTTTGGTTGGCCAAGTGACATGATTTAATTCCTGTATCGCATTTTGAATATAATTTTTGATTGCTTGCATTTTAATTGAATTACAAATTGAAAATTATTTTGATCATTTTACAAAAACACAAATACCCCTAAAAAACCCCTCCATCGGCGGTTATTTTATACTAAATAAAATAATATGCAAGTACAAAAAAACTCCACAAATGCCGTATCTCCTCGTAACACACTTAATCCTGATATGTACAGGTGGGAAGAGCCGGCAGGATCAGAGCCCCACGTAAAAACTCCTATTCCCTTAAGTGTTAAGAGCGAAATTGTATTACAAAAAGACACGAACACCATAGAGCATCAAAATATTACCAATCAAAAAACTGTATTTCAATTTTTATCAATAGACAAAGAAAGGGAAAAATTGTTTGTTGTATTAATATTTTGAACAAAGAACACTAAAACAACCTTAAAATAAGGCGAAAGTATGATAATGAAAAAATTAAATTACAAACTCCGGTTTTGCCTAAAAATTATGTAATTAACTGGATCGCAGAAAAGACAATATCAACAAGAGGCATCATGATTCTTCCCAAAATATTTACACCAAAAGATTGCAAAAGAATCAAGCCGATCAAGATAAATGGTCCCATACGCAAATATTCTTGATATTGGTTGTAATATTGGTCTGAAATGAAGGCTCCGATTATTTTCGAGCCGTCTAGGGGAGCAATTGGTAAAACATTAAAAACCATGAGACCCACATTTAAATAAACGGTAATAAAAATGATGTTTTGTAAAAAATTACCAACATCAGTGCCCATTACGGCAAAAGGAAAGTGCTGTAAAATAATGCTAAAAACCAATGCGGTTATAAAATTCGCTGCTGGTCCGGCAATGGCAATAAACGCAGAATCTCTTTTGGGGTTTTTGAGATGATAAGGATTGTAAGGAACGGGCTTACCCCAGCCGAAATTTGCGAAAAAAATCATTAATGTTCCTACCGGGTCAAGGTGCGCCAGAGGGTTTAATGTTACTCTGCCTTCATATTTCGCAGTGTGGTCTCCCAATTTATAAGCCATCCAAGCGTGAGCTGCTTCATGGACAGTGATTGCGATTAGAAGCGCAAAAGCATAATAAAGGATATTTTCTAGAGTCATGATTTAAATTTGACATTAATAGATAAGAGTGATAAATTTTCTCCGCTTATTTTTTGTTTTTATTATAAATTGAATATGGCGAAAGTATGTGAAATATGTGGTAAAGGTCCTGCAACAGGTAACAATGTAAGTCATTCTGTGCGTCGTACAAAGAGGCGTTTTTTACCGAACTTAGTGAAGAAAAAAATTCTTGATCCGGTTAAAAATGTTTTCGTAAGAAAGAAAATCTGTACGAGTTGTCTAAGAACAATGAATAAGAAGATGTCAGTGGCGAGTGCTTAACAAATATTAGATGAGTTCTTTGGTAATGGCAAATGAATCTTTAGCATTATCCTTTAGAGTTACTTTTTTGGAAACTTGTTTGCGGGTATAGTACAGTGGCTAGTACGTGTCCCGTATTGCGGGACAACGCTGAGATTGAGTTTTACTAAATAGGGGATTCATGGAAAAATTCACTGTTTACATTCTTAAAAGTCAGTTACGTGGTAAGCATTATATCGGTTATACTGTTGATATAAAGAAAAGATTAAAAGAGCATAACGAAGGTTTGAATAGATCGACAAAATATGGTGTTCCTTGGGGTATCGTTTACACAGAGGATGGTTTTAGAACTAGGTCGGATGCAATCAAGAGAGAGCGAGAGATTAAAAGTTGGAAAGGAGGAATAAAGTTTAAGTTATTGTTTAACCAGCGGGTATAGTACAGTGGCTAGTACGTGGCGTTGCCAACGCTAAGACACGAGTTCGATTCTCGTTACCCGCTCCAAGCTCTTGAACAAGGAGTTTTTCGACGTGGTGAAAGGCTTGGACGGCAACCCCGCTAAGCGGAACAAAATGTGGTTACCCGCTCCATGTAAGAGAAACTGCTTCTGAAGGCATTTTTTTGTTTAAGCTTAGTATTTATTGTCGCGTAGTTGTGAAGAAAATCTGCTTTTCGAAATGACATAATATTGATTAAGTTGCTTTTGTTTAGGGAAGAAATATGTAAAAAAGACAAGAGGGCTAAATAATCAGGTTTGTAAGATGTTTTATCGCAAAGATACTAATATACAATGAGTTTACAGAAGCGTAGGTATTGGAGAAAGAGAGACACACACATTTGTTTGTCATCTAAAAGTTCATACGATTTCATGATATTCACAAAGCCTCCATGTCCACTATTAGTATAAAGGTATTTTAATGTTTCTTGTCTGGTGTTACTGTTTTTTAGTGCTTCTGCCAAGGCTATATGTAAATACCTTGAATTATTACTAAACCAATCTGTGTGGGGGAAGTTATTTTTCATTAAAAAATTAATAAAGTGTTCAATACTATTATTAATTTCAAATGTCTTTTGAATAAGTATTTCCCATGACTTTTTGTTTTTTAGTACAATCCCATTTTTGTAGTTTTTAAGTCTCCTGTATTTTCCACTAAGCTGTATCGAATTAGTACATTGTTTTACTTCCTCAATAAATTTCTTTTCAGGGTAATGTTTTTCATCTTTAATATAATTATTCTCATTTTCAATTTCTTTTTTTAAATTGAATTCCCTTTGGTACTTTCTGCATAATTTTTCGTATATTTTACGTTCTTTTTCAAAATGTACTTTTGGGAAATAATAATCAATTTTTCGTTTTTTTATTTCTTCAACTTGATCGTATGCCTTATTGAATGCATCTTTTTTTTCCTCTTCGGTATAGAAATCAGACTCAGCAATTTTTAAGTAAACAGTAATCTTTTGTTCAAAATGGTCTGATTGATTATATTGACTGTCGCCTCTGTACTCGTTCATTTGTTTCTCAATCTCTTTTACGCTAAAGCCCCTCTCTATTTTGCTGTTAATAATATGTGTTATTACTATATTGTTAAAATTGCTATAACCACGATCATCAATTAACTTTTCTTTAAATTCTTCTGCCAAATCAAGATTATAATCTGCAACCAACTTAACAACGTTATATGGACCTTGCCATGTGCTTCTGCCATCAGTTATTTTACTCACACGCATTGCTAGCTTAAAAATAGTTCTGCTATATTCTTCTAATTTTTCGCTAGTTTCCCAGTTGTTTCTCCATAATATCTCAAGTGCATCAACGAGTAAGAAACTTACAATGTGGTCTTTTCTCCATCCATGTCTTAACATGCCTTCTATTACACCTCTTTCAAAATATAGAATAGATTTTTGATTATCTAGTTTCAAAAAGAACAAGCTAAGAGAGAAACACTGATCAACATAAGAAGGATAGTCGTCATCCCAATTTTTTAATTCATTCTCGAGTGGTTCTAAATCACTTTTATTCACTATTTTAGAGAACCTATCAGGAATAAGGCGATTCAATTTTAAGAAGAAACTAAATGGAACAAGATTATTATCTTTTTTAATTAAGATCTCTTTTAGTCTTCTTAAAAGTTGATTGTTTTCATTTATTGCAAAAATCTGAGCCCATAAAAAAGAGATAGAAACATCTAAATATTTCCCATAAGAACCTTCATAATAGAAATTAATATATCTTGTAAAATCTCTCACAATAGCCTCTATTTTCTTTTCTTGTTTTAATAATAAAATGTAATCTTTGAAGATAGCTGAATATAAACCTGATTCGTTGTAGTAACGGAAAGGATGACCTTCTTGTTTTTTTAAAAAATGTTCAAAAGAGTTAATATTTAAAATATACGATATTAATGCGATATCAATATGAGTATCATACATGTGCCAATCTATTCTTCTTTTTTCTCCATGTTCTGAAAGGAGGGTGCTTAGAAGTTCTTTTTCATCATTTGAAATTTGTAAATCGAAAAACTTTTTATAGAAAATGATATAATAATTATCTTTATCAATATTCTTAAGCGGATATTCATTTACAAAATGTTCAATGTTTGTGAATATTGTTTTTGATTTAGCCAGTATTGGTAAATATTCAATGCTTTTAAGAATATCCAAAAGTGCTAAAAATTCAAAATTATCAAAATCTTCAACTAATTCATTCAATTCACTAGTTTTTTCTTTTAGACATACCTTTAGGAATGATTTTATCAATATTTCTCTTTTAGATTCTTTGTCTCCAGGATTTTTTTTATCAGAGTAATAATCATATCTTTTTCTTATGTGATTATTCAAAAGATCTTTAATGTTGTTATTTTTTATTACCACTAAGTAATAGAGCCAATTTTCAAGTTTTTTCCAAAAAGGATCCTTTAAAAAATCTCTTTCATCCTTTCGGATATTTTCTTTGTATTTATATTTTTTAAACAGATCTAGGACACTTTGGAGTTGTTCTCTTAAGTAATTCGCATAATCTATTTTTCCAGACTTCCATAAGATAACGCTGTTTTCGATAAGGGAAGCAACTCCATGTTCCCAGATAGTTTTTAGATAATCATTTGAATAATAGGGGGCTTCTCTATTTTTTTTCCATTCTTCGAATTGCCTTTTTAATTCATTAATATCAATAGATATTTTAATTTTTAGATCAAGGTTGTCATTTTCAATAATCTCGTTAAACATTTCATCATTTTGGGCTACTAGTGCTGGAATAAATTTTGATGAATTCATATAGTATGCACCATCAACAACAAAACCTTTATGGTTTCCTAAATATATATCTATCAGGTTTAATTCAATTAAGCCTGGTAAGTTAGATTGTTTTTCGTATCGTGTTCTTAAGTATGGTAGGAATAATTTTTCAAAATATTCATGATTAGATAGTATTTTTAATTCTCTTATAATATTAGGATTTCTTCCATATTTAGTTACTAGCTTTTGAGTTAAGAAATATTCTTGATATCTTCTGTGTTGGTAAATATATGAATTTGTGTCTTGGGTGTTTTCACTATTTTTGTAAGAATTATCAAAAAAGAGATCTGCAATATATGCCAAAATGTGATTTACAGATTTATAATCTAGGCGACTAAATGTATTTAGTATAAGATTTTGTAGATCTTTTTGCGGGAAACGAAATTGAAACTTTTCTTGAAATTTAAATGCAATTTCTTGGTTTATTTTAAGAATTCCTTCTTTTTTGCAGTTAAGTAGGTTTAAATTATCAATATTTTTCTTATGCTCAGGAATATTTAGAAGTAAATAAATTTTCCTATCAAAAAGGTCAAGAATTGTACTAGATTGATCAAGTTTTTCTATAGTTTCTAAAAATAACCTTATAAGTAAAATGTCTTTTACCTCTTTTATAAGGGTTTTGTTATTCTTTTTTAGTTTTTTAAAAAGGCTTGTCTTTTGTGCACAATTTTTTGAAGATATATATTTTTCTATGTAACTTTCATCTAGATCTGCTATGCGGTATTCATTAATATCGCTAAAGTGACTTTTCGTTTTTAATTTATTTAGATTTCCAGACCTACATGAGATAATAATTTTTTTTGTCTCAGTTCTTTGACTTAATTCCTTTATTTGATTCAATGTAGCTTCTGCATTTTCTTCGTTTAATTCATCAAGACCATCAAAAAGGTAAATAAAACCTAGTGTTTGTCCATTAACTTTACCATCATTTTTTCTACCCCTAACAATGCTTTCTAAACTGTCAGATACGCAGTTTTTTAAATTGATTAGTATGGGGATGGCATTGTTGGTTGTAATGACCTTAATCATCTCTCCCTCATTGCTTTTGCCTAATCCTCCAAAAGAATCTAATAATTTGTGCATTAAGAAACTTTTACCTGAGCCAGGATGACCAAGCAATAATGAAAGTTTTTGTTTTTCTGAAAAAATCCTGGTTGTAATGCTTGTGACTTTATTGTTTTTTTGATCAAGAATAGGCAAATCAATGTATTCAGATGAACTAATGAAAGTTTGAGTATCTGGATTAACACTATTTTTTATAAACGAAAACTCATAACCAATGCCAAAGTAGAGTTGCAATAAACTTAGATTTGCAGGCAAATTTAAAGTCTGTTCAAAATTACTGGGGACAAACCACTCAATTGCTACTTTTAAATTTTTTGCTGTTTTTTCAATTTCTTCTTTTAATTCTGCATCTTTTTTTTCTTTTTTAGAACTCTCTGACAATTCTTTGTTAATGTAAAAAACAATTTTGTTTATTTTAGGATTTTTTGATTTTGCTTTTTCAATCGAGCTGACGAGATTGTTTTTGTTAATTTCTGAATCAAAATACTTCGCTTGAAAGCCAATCCACTTACGATTTACTAGTATCGGCTCAGTCTCAATGCCAGTTTGGTTCTTGTATCTAAAAATACCAGTATCTCTTTTGAATCTTCTACAAAATAAAAAATAGGCAAGATCCTCGAATGAATCTCTGTAATTCTTGTTTTTAATCTCAAATTCTTTCCAGTTAATATTGTACATTGTCGATATTGCAAAAATTTTCCACTTCACAAAAAGTATATACTATAAACCTAATCAGATGAAAGAATCTATAAATACTTATGTTAGAATTTTTTTATGATTTTCTTTAATATAAACTCTCACAAGGTGCTCCAAAACTTAGCAGCTCAAAAGCTGTTTTTTTGCTATCTTAAAATAAGATATAAAGTTTTTTATTTTTACAATTCTATGCTGTAACATATTATCGAATTAATATAAGTATCTATGAAGAAAACAGTTGTTTGGACAGTCATTTTGCTTGTCGTGCTAACCTTCTCAATTGTATGGACTTACAACTGGTATTTGGGAAGATTTGCACCAAGTTTGCCTGATATAAGCTCAACGAAAAATGGTAGCGCTGTAGCTTATGTTGCAGGTGGATGTTTTTGGTGCACGGAAAGTGATTTTGAAAAATTGTATGGAGTAAGTGAGGTAGTTTCCGGATATATGGGAGGAGAGGTTGAAAATCCAACTTATAAGCAGGTCACAGAAGGAAGCACCGGTCATAGGGAAATGGTCAAAATAACCTACGATCCGAATAAAATTAGCTATCGTCAATTAGTACTTGAGTTGATGCGAGAGACAGATCCTACCGATGCTGACGGTTCTTTTCATGACCGAGGTCACCAGTATACTTCAGCGGTTTATTACCAGAGTGAGTCAGAAAAAAATATTGCTGAGGATGTTATTAAAGAACTTGAAGCAAGAAATGTCTTTGATAAACCTATTGCAACAAGAGTAGAACCTGCCAGTACTTTTTGGATAGCTGAAAAGTATCATCAAGATTTTTATAAAAAAAGCAGTATCAGGTATAAATCTTATCGCAAGGGGTCAGGCAGAGATGCGTTTATAGAATCAGTTTGGGGTGGGGGAGAGTATGATGATTTATTTGAAAAAAAAGTAAATAACAGTGCTAGCAAATGGGAAAATTACCAAAAGCCAGATGATAAAACTTTGAGGGAAATTCTTACGCCGATTCAATATAAAGTCACCCAAGAAGACGGCACAGAGAAACCGTTTGATAATGAGTACTGGGACAATCATGAGGAAGGAATTTACGTAGATATAGTTTCAGGAGAGCCACTATTTTCATCTACGGAAAAATTTGATTCCGGTACAGGATGGCCAAGTTTTCTCAGACCGCTTGATTTAGATTTTGTAACTGAAAGAGACGATTATAAATTACTTGTACGTCGTACGGAGATAAGAAGTAAGTATGCAGATTCACATTTAGGGCATATTATCTTAGACGGACCAATTTCAAATAACAAAATCAGGTATTGCATGAATTCAGCGGCACTTCGATTCGTACCAAAAGATGAATTGGAAGAAGAGGGGCTTGGTGAATATCTTCCCTTATTTGATTAGGATTATTTTGCGAGCAGTTTGTGAACAACTACTCTCCAAAATTAAAGCGATGATCTTGACCTGCTGGAATTTCTAAGTGTCCCAGTTTTTTCCAGCTTTCAGCTTCGTGAATAATTCTATCCATAACTTGAACAACTTTTTCAGGATATTTACCAATTGCGGTTTCTTCAGAAAGCATCACGGCATGACTACCTTCTAGGACGGCATTTGCCACATCAGATACTTCTGCCCGTGTAGGCGCTTGATTGTAAACCATCGACAAGAGCATCTCTGTAGCAACGATTACTTTTTTCTTTTTCTCTTCACAAGCAAGTAGAATTTCTTTTTGGACAAACGGAACTTTTTCAATGGGAATTGATTCTCCTAAGTCACCACGTGCCACCATGATTGCGTCAGCTTCATCCAGAATTTCTTCAAAGTTATCCAGCGCTTGAGTTGTTTCTATTTTTCCTACGAGAGTGGTCGCAAGTTTTGCTTCAGCGAGAATTTGTTGAAGTTCCTTAACTTCGTCAGCTTCCTTGATGTAGGAAAGAGCAACGTATGCAGGCTTTTGTTCAAACACTAAGTTGATATTTTCTTGTGATGATAATCCGGGTAGGTCTATCAAAATCTCTATAGGTTTTTCTAGCTCTTGAGCTATTCCTCGAATTCTATCAATGACCAGACTGTGCTGTGGAGGTGTGTCATGTTTTAAATTAAAACGAAAAATATTCGCACCTGCTAAGATAAGTTCTCTTATAATAGAGGCTTCTTTTGAGGTCGGACCGATAGTTGAAACGATTTTTGTTTTTCTATTTTGCATTTTATTTTTTATAAATCTAGGTAGATTATAGCCTTGATCAATCTTTTTAAAAAGCTTTTTCTTTACACACTATTTTATAAAAATTTGAGTGTTTTCTTTTTTTATAAGAAAGAATTGGTAAGTATTTAGATTTATAGGCTTAAGCCAGCCCAAATGAAAAAAAAGCTTAACCAAACAAAACTATAATATTGGGTTTTGTTATTTTGAGGTATAATCCAAGAAGTTATAATCAAAAAAAAAATGAAAGAGCAGAATTATCAGTCATTCCTCCGTAATTACTATTTAAGTCTTTTTTTCTACGACTTCGTCTTCGCATATGCGATTTACAACGTCCTTTTTAGCATAAAAGGACTATCTGTTTCTGAAATATCAATCCTCTTGGCTTGCTGGTCGCTGACCAGTATTTTGTTTGAAATTCCTTCGGGAGCTCTTGCTGATTATTGGAGCAGGAGAAAAATTCTCATACTGGCCCCACTCATAAAATCATTCTGTTTCATTACTTGGTTCTTTGCAAATGGTGATTTTTATCTTTATGCACTGGGTTTTTTCTTTTGGAGTATCGGCTACTCCCTTGTTTCAGGTACAAGAGAAGCATTACTATATGATGAATTAACTTTTTTTAATAAAACAAAAGTTTACGAAAAAGCATTAAGTAAGAAAAACTTTTATTTCTACCTTTCCATTGGTATATCAAGTGTTTTGGGAGGAATGATCGCGCACTATGATCTTGATTATGTTCTTATTCTTTCCGTAATACCTCTTTTGTTTTCAAGCTTTTTTGCATTTTGCATGCCGGAATCAAAAAAAGTAAAATCAACAGAGGAAATTCATTACTTAAAATTTATCAAGCTTGCGTATAAAGAAGTCAAAAGCAACAAACTGCTATTTTATTTCTTCATCTACTCTCTGGGAATTTCAATCTTATCCAATTTGGAAGAATTTGATCAATTGTATTTTGAACTAGCGAAATTACCGATTTTTTATTTTGGAATAGCAGGTTTGATTTGGGCAATTTTTAATGCAACAGGCTCTTACTTTGCTCACAAATTGAAGCGTTTTACTTTTATCTACTTTTTAATTCCGTTTTTATGCTTTGTGCTTTTGCTATTTGCCGGACTTTTTCCCAGTATTCCAATGATCGGATTGCTGCTTTTAACACATTTGCTAGCTTCTCCATTATACACTTTAATTGAGAGTAAAATTCAGCATAGTATTAAGTCAAAAAGCCGGGCAACAGTCACCTCGGTAAATTCTTTAATTATAAATTTTTTTAGTATCGGAATTGTTTTAATTTTCGGGCAAATCAGCGAAATCTGGAATCTGCAATCCATTTATTTGGCATCCGGATTTTTCTTGCTTGTCTTTACTTTTTGGGTAATTTCTAAAAGAAAAATTTTCAATACCGGTCGATAGAATCATTTTTCAAGAAAATAAAGTCCTAATAAACTTCAATCCTCACCGTACAATAATCCGATTTCATAATATTTTTATCAAGTTATTTTTTAAACTCACTTTTATCTTTAAAAAGCAAAGAAGCTATTAAGCTGTGCCAAATTGATTAAGTTTTATGATGATCTTGGTTTCCAATCCATTTTCATATATTTATTGCCATTTCTTAATTCTTCAAGCATTTCTTCTAAGCGCTTCAGTTTTGTGTCTTTTCGTTTTGCAAGATTAATCCAACCAAGGTAGTCATTTTGCTGGTAAGGTGGACGGTTTTGATAAGCATCTAAAAGTTTGTTTTCCTTGAGTGCTTTTTTTACAAAAGATGGCATTGGTTCGATTGCTCTTTTTAAATGAGATAAATTTTGCTTCATAATAAAGCGAGCTAATAAATAATTTGTAAAAGTAGTATAGCTTGTTTTTAGATTTTCTTCATTATTTTCCTAAGAACTTCAAACTCTTGAAAAAAGATTTTTTCCGCAGAATTCTCAAAATCACCCTAACTGTAATTCTGTAGTTAGTTTTTTTATTCAACTATCTTTGAAATTATTCTGAAAGAACTTAAGAAATAAGACTTAAGCTGCAACTTTTTTAAGTTTTTCTCTAGGTAAGAAATATTGTCCTGTTTGCATGAGTTCTTTAAGTTTGTGTAAATTTGCCTTCATTTTACTTGTATCAATCCCTTTGCCGCTTTGTATTTCCTGAGGAAAAATTATTGTGATACAAACCCCCGTTTCCTTGGGAATTTTTCCAAAAACGTTGTCTATCATGACGGCTCCATTACGCATTTCAAGATGTTCATACATTGTATTTAAACCTATTCCTGTCCCACCTGTTCCTGTGGTGAATCCATCTAAAAATAAAGTTGTGACAGGGTCGATTTGATTTAAAGAGGCCTGGCGTGACCCTTTTTTAATAGCATCAACGATAACTTGCACCCTAGGATGCAATTTTTCCGCTTGATAATCTTCAAGTTCTAACATTTTTTGCTGAATTTTCGTAAGGTCAAGTAGTCTTCCGGAATTAAAAACTTCAATAGCTACATATTTTTTACCTCGGTAAGTTATTTCAAAAACATTATTTTCAATCACAAGATCCTCTGGATTTGCCCCATTCTTAAGTTCTTGAGCAGTTATTTTGCCTGCATTGGAGTTTGGGTTATAAAGTTTTTCTATTAAGTCATGAAGGTCAACAGGAACCTCAATGTCTGGATCCTGCGCACTAATGCTGACCTGAATTGCATTTTGATCCGGAGCAGGTTCTTCGTTTACGAATTGAAGTTTCGGGTTGAAGAGGATTCTTGATTTTAGAGAAACTCTCATTGCTTCAATAACCTTACAGGAAGCAGGGATGGACTCTTTTGAGCCAATTTTTTCTTGAATAATAGACTTAATGCTTTGAAGGTGGGCAATCGTTTGCTCAAGCAAAGCTCCAATATTGTTGAAGCACCTTAAAATTTTTTTATTTGAGAAATCATCGTCACCTCCAGGTAAATCTCCAACAAAAAAATCTCCAACTGCATCTGAAAAAGACTGATATGCAATGTTTCCTATATTATGACTTAGGTATTCCTCATTTTTCCATGGAGTTATTTCTAAGATAGAATTGTATTTGTAAAATTCGTTCTTGACTGAGGAAAATGTTTGGTCATGACTTATTAAATCCAATAAATGTGAGTATCTCTCAAACTTTTCATCTTCGCTGAATTTTAATATCTCTGCTAGAGTCTTTGCATTAAGCAGCTCCGGACTTTGGCTGAAAATTTTTTCTATACGAATTTTAAGCTTTTCTAAAGCTTTAATTTGTTTCTGAAGATATGCGATACATTCTAGGGCTAAATCTTTATCAATTGGTTCTTTGGCTACCTCTGCTGATTGTGGAGCTTTTTCTGTCATAAAAAAGTCTAAAAGTTGTGCATTTTAACAATGTAGTAGTTTTTTGTCAAATAAAAAAAGGATAGTCGCCTTATTTAAGGCAAAAAAACCTTTTGTTTTGAAGTAAAAATATGATAGTATTTTGCTGAAGGAAACCTTCAGATTTTTACCCTTAATTTAAATAAAAAAGTGGAAAACGAAAATAACTTCGAAGAAAGTCTTTTTGCTGATAGCGTAAAACCACGTGAATTAGTTTCGGAAATGCAGGATTGCTACCTTGATTACGCGATGTCTGTGATTGTTTCACGCGCTCTTCCCGACGTACGTGACGGACTTAAACCCGTGCATCGCCGTATCTTGTACGCAATGCACGAGATTGGTCTTCGTAGTAGTGCTAAATTCCGTAAGTCCGCTTTGGTAGTCGGTGATGTGTTGGGTAAATATCATCCGCATGGAGATAGTGCCGTATATGATTCAATGGTACGCATGGCTCAGGAGTTCAGTTTGCGTTATCCGTTGGTTAACGGACAAGGTAACTTTGGTTCGATTGACGGAGATAGTCCGGCGGCGATGAGGTATACCGAGGCGAAAATGCAAAAAATGTCGGATGAAGTTTTAGCTGATATCGAAAAAGAAACCGTTGACTTTAGAGATAATTATGATGGCTCGCGCAAGGAACCGGTGGTACTTCCTTCTAGGGTACCCAATTTGCTCTTGAACGGAACCATGGGGATTGCGGTTGGTATGGCGACGAATATCCCGCCGCATAATCTGGGGGAATTGATTGATGGGGTGAACTTCCTGGCTGACAATCCGGAGAGTACTGTAGATGATTTAATGGAATTCATCAAAGCGCCTGACTTTCCGACAGGAGGTCTGGTTTATGACCTTGAAGCAATTCGTACGGCTTATAACACAGGTCGCGGCTCTGTGATTATGCGCGGTCGTGCTGAAATTAAAGAGGTAAAAAATAAATCCAGAATTGTGATTACGGAAATTCCATATCAAGTTAACAAAGCTGCTTTAGTGACAAAAATTGCAGACCTTGTACGTGATAAGAAAATTATCGGAATTTCTGATTTACGTGACGAATCAAGTCGTGACGGTATTCGCATTGTAGTTGAACTCAAAAAAGATGCCTTCCCCAAAAAAATCCTGAATCAGATTTATAAATTCACAAATCTACAAACATCGTTTGGTTTCAATATGATTGCTTTGGAAGACGGAATTCAACCAAAGCTTTTTGATCTGAAAGGAATTCTAAGTGAATTCATCAAGCATCGTAAAATTGTGATTACCAATCGTGTTAAGTATGAGTTAAGGATTGCCGAAGCCAGAGCACATATCCTAGAAGGACTCAAAAGTGCACTTGACCACATTGATGAAGTGATTGACACCATTCGTAATGCACCGACCAAAGAAGAGGCTAAGGTCGATTTGATTGCCAAGTTTGAGTTCAGCGAACTCCAAGCTGACGCGATTTTACAAATGCGTTTACAAACACTTGCCGGACTGGAGCGTCAAAAAATTGAAGACGAACTCAAAGAAAAACTGGATTTTATCGCCGAATGTAAGGCGATTTTAGGTGATCCGCAGAGAGTGCTTGATATTATGAAAGAAGAGCTTGGAGAAATTCGTAATCGTTACGCCGACGAACGTCGTACGGAAATCGTGCCGCACGGACTTGGCAAATTCAGCGCCAAAGACACTATTCCGAACGAACCGATGATTATCACTCTAACCAAAGAGAATTACATCAAACGTATTTCTCCGACAACTTACCGCGCCCAAAACCGCGGTGGAAAAGGTATTATCGGCGCAAAAATGAAAGAAGAAGATTCGGTTAAACACATGCTGCATACATCGAATCACAACAATATTCTTTATTTCACCAATAAAGGACGTGTTTTCAAATTACCCGCGTATGAAGTTCCTCAAGCATCCAGAACAGCCAAAGGACAAGCAATTGTAAACTTCCTGAACCTGGAAAAAGATGAAACAGTCACTGCCTTACTCGACTACACACGACGCAGAGGAAAATACATGTTTATGGCAACTAAAAAAGGAACAGTGAAGAAGACAAATCTTGATGATTTTGCGAATGTAAGAAAATCAGGTTTGATTGCTATCAAATTGCGCGATGACGACTTATTACAATGGGTCAGATTTACCGATGATGACAATGAAGTAGTACTTGTCACACGCGAAGGAAAATGTATTCGTTTCAATGAAGGAGATGTGCGCTCCATGGGACGCGCCAGTATGGGAGTGCGTGGAATTCGCCTCAAACCAAAAGATTATGTTGTGGAA
Source organism: Candidatus Altimarinota bacterium (assembly GCA_028279865.1). Lineage (GTDB taxonomy): Bacteria > Patescibacteriota > Gracilibacteria > JANQMV01 > JANQMV01 > JANQMV01. The sequence goes on from JANQMV010000010.1 coordinate 41,161, forward strand.
ATGGATGTTGTTCATACCGATCCGGAAAAAGCACGCTTGCTTGTCGTTATGGAAAACGGACTTGGCAAAAACACAAAAATCACAGCATATCGCTTCCAAAATCGCGGCGGCTCAGGAGTAAAGACAGCAAATTTAACAACAAAAACCGGTAAGGTCGTCGGAGCCAAGGTTTTGTTTGAAGATGATAAGGGTGATTTGATCATGATCTCAAAACAAGGACAAATGATCAGAATGAGTATTGATGATATCCCCACACGCGGTCGTGCCACTCAAGGTGTCATTATGATGCGCATGAAAAAAGGTGACAAAGTATCATCTATTTCTTTAATCAGGATAGAAGAAAATGTAAGTGAAAAACCTGCACAACCGAAAAAAGAAGCCCCTAAAGCCAAGGAAATTAAAGCAGATAACTTACAGTTAGACCTTGGGGCAGAAGAGGAAAATCCAAACGGACAAGTCAAAAAGGCTAGTCCGAGTTCTGCTAAAAAGGAAAAAACCGAAAGCAAAAAGACTGTTTTTAAAGAAGCTGCTGAAAAAAAATCCATCAAAACAGATGAAGGTGTTATGCCGCTTGATTTTGAAGAGGAGAAACCGGATGTGTTTATTGATCCAGATGTTTAGATTTTTAAATAAAAAACTCTCATACATTTAAGAGATTTATCCAATAACACCTAAAGCCATGCAAAAAACAAAATTAAAAATGGGGATTATTATTTGTTTTGCTCTTGCAATTTTTACTGGTGCGCAAGCAGCTGATTTTCCGAACGACTTAGTTTTAAATCCGAGCAGTGTTTATTTCTCAAAAGAGATTCCCATTGTTGATTCAAATCTTAGAATTTATGCGAGTGTGACAAATAATTCTGCGCAGGATCTTTCGGGTACTGTTAAATTTTATGACGAAAAAATGCAAATGCAAATTGGTGTTGATCAGCCTATTTCCGTGTTGGCGGGAAGTACGGATGATGTTTTTGTTGATTTTCAAATTAAAGGTTACGGAGATCATCCTATTGCAGTGCGTGTGATTCCTTGGTCTGTAGATGGTGATAATCCGGATAATAACAAAGTAATAAAAAATGTTTTTGTTGATTATGATACCGATGGAGACGGAATTCCAAACAGTCAGGATATTGACGATGACAATGACGGTTGTAATGATGTTGATGATGATTTACCTTATGATAAGTCTGATTGTAAAGACACCGATGGTGACAAAATCGGTGATAAAATTGATCCGGATGATGACAATGATGAACTTTTGGACATTGAAGAACTTGAAAAAGGCACTGATCCTCTTTTATACGATACCGATGGAGACGGCATTAATGATAAAGATGATCTTTATCCACTGGATAAAACAAAAAGCGCCGATACCGACGGAGATGGCATTGCAGACGAGGAGGATAGTGATGATGATAATGATGGATGTCCCGATTCGGAAGACCATTTTCCCTTGAATGCCGCGGAATGCTTAGATACTGATGGAGACGGAATCGGCAACAATCAAGACGATGATGATGATAACGATGGACTAAAAGACTTTGAAGAAGAGAGCATAACTTCTACCGATCCGCTTTTGTATGACACGGATGGAGATGGTGTTAATGATAAAGATGATGCTTTTCCATTGGATCCAAATGAGTCAGTCGATAGTGACCAAGACGGGCTTGGAGATAATGCTGATCCAAATGATGAAAATGCTGGTCCGATTGCTGTTCTTTATACAACTACTTTAATCACTAAAGCAGGTAAAGCCGTTGAATTCGATGCGACTGCTTCGATTGATTCAGACGGTACAATTGTAGATTTTGAATGGGATTTTGGAGATTCATCTCCAAAAAAGAAAGGTCAAACCATTAGTCATATTTACGAAGAACCGGGGAACTATCTCGTGAGTTTGAAGGTGACAGATGATAAAGAAGAAAGCCGAATCAAAACAGTTGAAATGATCGTAAAAAGGGATTTAATGAAAGTCTATGTCTTAATTTCTTTTGGATTAGTGCTTCTTTTCATTGCAGGCTTGAAGAAAATTGTTGATGGTGTGGAGGATTAGGTTAGATGTGGGGTGTTTGATGATGGATGTTTTTTAGGTTCAGGTTTTGTGACTTGAGCCTTTTTTATTATTCATAGAGATCTCTTTCCATTTCAACCGTGAGATCAAATATATTTCGAGTAGCTTCCTTTATTAGTTCCAGAATTGTTTCTTCCTTGATGTTCATTTCTTTTGCTTTTTCAATAGCTACATTTACAACGGTTTGTCTTTTTTCAGGTTCTTTATCTAGTAATAAATCTAATTTTTTCCAGATATAATTTGACATCGCGTGAGGATTTAGGAAATCTATTTCAACACTTGAAACTGCAAGAAAAACGAAGTTTTCAATTTCATTAACAATTACTTTTATAATTGCATCTGCTTCAATTCTACTACAAAATTCTGAGATGGAATTTTTAGCTGCTGTTAGTCTATTATTTTTTTCTTGTTTATCTATTTTGTAAGCTGGTTCATTGGTTTTTATTAGTCGATTTATTCTTCCCATTTGAATTCTGCTGGTTCTTATGCCTTTGTGGTTGTTTTTGTTTCCTTGGCATACCACAGAAAATTGTGCTCCTCCATAATAATCCTGATGCTTCATTTCTATAGGTCGAACAATATTTAAATCTTTTGGTAAAATTATGTCTTCTTCTGGAATATCTGTTGTTAAAAGAACTACAAAATCATTTCTTAATGTCTGAATAGTATGTGCAAAAAATTCTAGATTGATATTTTTCGGAGAAGGGTGAATTAGTAATGCGGCATCAAATTGACCAAGTTGTTTTGCGGCATTTTCGCAGCGACAGGGAATATATTGAAATGTAGTATTGCCATCTTGAAATCTAGCTTGAGAGTCAAATATATCTATTCCCGTAATACTAACTCTTGTTTTGTCTGAGATATCTAAAAAAGTTCTTATATCTTTAATAAGTCCACGTTCTAAATATAAGTCTTTTGGATTATTTCCACATCCTATATCGATGATTTTTATTTCTGCAGGATCTTGTTTTTCAGAACTATAAATATTTTTTGCTTTTGTAATAATATCTCTAAAAAACTCATCATTAATTTTAAAAGCAATTGGCAGAGTTTCACCGTTTAGTCTAATGCCGTATTTAAAGTTCAATTGACCAATAACGTAATCAAATAAATCTTGTACTGTTAATTGATTTAATTCGTATATTAATTGATCTAATTTAAAATAATTATATGCGCGTATTTTTTTAACCTCCCCGTTATTATCTATTGTTAAACAGGCTTCATTAATTAAATTTTCTATTCTTTCTTCAATAAGCGCTAAAACAAGGTCTGCCTCTTGAGTAGACCTCTTTAATAATTCTATTTGAGCAGAAATACCTTTTATTTTTGTGTGGTAACTTTCGTGTGTTCTCACATTATTCAATAAAGGCTTCTATTCTATTAAATATTGATTTTTTGGTCAATGTAAATCTCATTTTTATGCACTCCATTCGTGGCTATGTATATATGCTTTTGCACCAACCAATCCACCATAAGCAACAATTTCAATACCTGCTTCGCGCATGATTTGCAGGACGTTTTAGAGTTCTTCTTTCCATTTATCATCGGTGCGCTCAACCATTTGTTTGTGGATGACTAAGTGTTGTTTAATTCCGGAAGTAATAATTGCATTTGCACATTGGATAAAAGGCAGCCAAGGCATGACCATAGTCAATCCGTCTGTTTTAATTCCTTTCCGAGCAGCTTTATAAAGTAAATTTCTCTCTGCATGATTTAAGTAAAAATGTTTTTCTTTGCCTTGAAAACGTTCTTTTTTTTCTGTAACTCCCGGAGGTAAAATATTAACTCCACCTAAAATAACTGTGTTACTTGTTGATTAACAAAGCTGCATTGTGAGTAGAAGGATGATGGCTTTTTTTGGAAAATTCATAACATTACTTGAACCATTTCTTGTATTATCATCCTTTGAAGATTTGATGTTGAGTGCTTCTGTATCCATAACTACCTTAAACTTGCAACGGCTTTTTTCCGATCTTCTGCTCCAAAAATATATGAACCTGCGACAAGCCAGTTTGCACCCGCCTCCTTGGCAATTTTTGCTGTCTCTCCATTGATTCCTCCGTCAATTTGAATGTCAATGTCGGGTCTGGCTTCACGAATCTTTCTGATTTTTCCAACAACTTCAGGAATAAATTTCTGACCACCGAATCCGGGAAAAACAGACATGATCAAAACATAATCAAGTTCATTCAAAATATTTTCAATAGCTTCGAATTCAGTATCCGGATTAAGTGCAATGCCGGCTTTCATGCCGTTGTCTTTAATTTTTTGAATAATTTCCAATGGATTATCAGTAACTTCTATATGAAAAGAAAGCATCACTGCTCCGGCTTTGGCAAAGTCTTCGATTAAGTCCTCAGGATTGGTTACCATCAGATGAGCATCAACGGGTAATTTGGTTTTCAGGCATTTTAACACCGGAGCACCAACTGTAAGGTTTGGCACAAAGTGTCCGTCCATTACATCGAAATGAATCCCATCAATATGTTCCTCCACTGATACAATATCCTCATCCAGTTTCCCAAAATCAGCAGCGAGGATGGATGGTTGAATCTTAATTTTCATAGTTTTTAAGCTTTAAAAGAAAAAGGGCATGTTATTCTGAACGTAGTCTACGAAGTGAAGAATCTCTGGCAGTCCGTGTTGGAAATCCTTCTTCGTCGTACCTCCAAATTTTCATTGTTTATCTAGCATTCACTTCCCGATCCGTTAATTACACAAATTCTGCGTTCATGCCTTTCTGCATTTGAAAACGGTGTAGAAACGAAAGCATCTGTAATTGATTTAGCTAACTCTGCTCCAATAATTCTTCCACCCATGACAAGTACATTTGCATCATTATGTTCTCTGGTAAGTTTTGCTTCGATTTCCGTATGACAGAGACCTGCTCTGATTCCTTTGATTTTGTTGGCCATCATCGACATTCCAATTCCTGTTCCACAGATCAAAATTCCTAAATTTTCTTTAGCTTCAAGTGTGGCTTTACAAACGTCTTGAGCAATTTGAGGGTAATCTACAGAATCTTTTGAATAACAACCTTTGTCCTCCACGGTTAAACCTTTGTCTTCCAAATATTTTTTCAAGCTTTCCTTAAGCTCAAATCCGCCGTGATCAGCACCGATGATAATCCGCATGGTAATTTATAATTTAAAATCTATTTTATATTCCTCACCTTTAGAAGTGAGTTAGGTGGAATGTGCCTAAATTAAAGATCTTCACCCCAACCTATCCTTGCTAAGAGTAATTAATATTAACTCCAACCCTCTCTATAATTTGGAGCTTCTTTTGAGATAACCACATCATGTGGGTGGCTTTCTTTGAGTGAAGCCGGTGATATTCTGATGAATTTGGCTTTTTTGTGGAGTTCTACTAAATTCGCTGCACCTTGATAACCCATAGAAGACTTGAGTCCGCCAATGATTTGGTAAATTTCTCCTTCAACTGATCCTTTGTAAAGAGTTTGACCTTCGATACCTTCCGGTACGAATTTATCATCTTTCTTAACATCAGCTTGCCCGTAACGCTCTTTTCCACCTTCGCGCATAGCAGCAACAGAACCCATTCCGCGATACATTTTATAGGTTTTTCCTCCCATGTAGACAAGTTCTCCAGGGCTTTCCTTGGTTCCTGCAAATAAGCTTCCAATCATAACCGTATTTGCTCCTGCGGCAAGTGCTTTGGAGACATCACCCGAGTATTTGATGCCGCCGTCTGCGATGATCGGAATTTTGTGTTTTTTTGCTTCTGCTGAACATTCTTGAATTGCTGATAATTGTGGTACACCAATGCCGGCGATGATCCTCGTGGTACAAATCGACCCCGGACCAATCCCGACTTTAACAGCATCTGCACCAGCTTCTGCCAGAGTTTTGACTGCTTCTCCTGTTGCCACATTTCCTGCAACGACATCAATTTTAGGATAATTTTTCTTAATATACTTTACTGTGTCGACAACTCCTTTTGAATGACCGTGAGCCGTGTCTACAACCAAAACATTAACACCGGCTTCTGCCAGAAGTTTGACCCTGGCTTGCATGTTTTTTGCAGGTCCTACCGCTGCTCCCACGATTAAGTTATTGTCCTTATCAAGGTTCACCATGGGATAGTCTTGTTTTCTTTCGATGTCACGCCTTGTGACGAGAGCTTTTAATCTTCTTTCTTTTTTATTATTTATGATGACAAGTTTGCTGTGTTTGCTTTCTTCCAAAACATCGTAAGCTTCTTCTAAAGTGACTCCACCTTCGGCAATTAGCAATTTGTCAAAAGGAGTCATTCTTTCTTTTACTTTTAAGTCGGCATGTTTGTTGATGAAGTAGTCATTGGCAGTGATTAGCCCGACAACTTTTCCGTGAGTTAGTCCGTCTTCAGTCACGGGGATTGCTTTGTATCCGTCTTCTTTTCTGATTTTGTAAACATCGCGAATTGTGTGGCTAGGGCTTAATGTGATTGGATTTTTGATAAAGCCGTTTTCAAATCTTTTCACAATGGCAACTTCTTTGGCTTGATCTTCCGGTATCAGGTTCTTATGGATAATACCAATTCCGCCATGCAATGCCATTTGAATCGCCATTTCGCCTTCAGTGACAGTATCCATTGCTGCGGAAACCAAAGGAGCATTGACTTTGATATTGCGTGTAAGTTGTGTCTCTACGTTTACCTCGGCAGGGAGAATTTCTGAATATTGCGGGACAAGCAAAACGTCATCGAAAGTTAATTTTGTTTCTAGTCTGTCGAACATATGTGTGAATATAAAAAGTTATGAAAATCAATAAATATAGTTTTTGTCATGTTATCAAAGAATTAAGTTAAAGACAAATTATTTTTTTGCAAATAATCTGTTTGATTTGTAATTAGTTTTTGTTAAACTCTTTTCCTAAGTTTTTATTTTAGTTCGCGAACTTGCTGAGCTAGAGTTAGCTTAGTAGGTTCCTTAACAGTATGATTTTTAAATTAGAGGAGGTATTGAATGAAATTTAAGAAACTTGATCCTGGAAACTATGGATCACAAATGCTTGACCCAAATGTTCCGGCACTTTTATTTATCAGAAATTCTACATGTAATGGAGTAAAGGCTATGTTGAATTTCTTAACGTCAACTTTTGTGAGTGAAGAATTTGGATCTATTTTATTGTTTGAAGTTGATGCTGATGACAAGGCTTATCTTGAATTTTTGAAAGATCAAAAAATTACTCATGTACCAACAATTATTCTTTATAACGAAAGTTCTGAGATAGAAAGAATTGTTGGAGTTGTAACGATTGAAAGAATTAAGAAGTTTTTGAGACAAGTTTTTTAAGATAAGTCCATTATACCAGCTTTTGTAGATTCTAAAAGCTTTTTAGCGCCTGACAAAAAACTATTGCTGATTATCCCAAAAGATTAAAAAATCTTACTTAAGTTATGGATTTTTCTGGGGCAGGTCTGTATGACTGCCCCTCGTTTTTTGTTGTGCTTAATACTTGATTTACAAAAGACCGAGTTTTTTCATTTCTTCATTAGGATCCCAGACTTTTCCAGTGTCTTCATCTCGAAGCAAAGGTGCAAGTATTTTATTTTCTGGTATAATTTTTTTCATATAAGCAATTTCGTCAATGGAAGGATTTCTTTGAAAAGTATCTCTAAAGCTAGACTCTAAGTCCTTTTGGCTTGGATAAAGAGTCTTTTCATAGCGAGTCACACAATCTCGGTTCCATTCTCCTGCTCTTTGACGAACTACTTTATCCACAACTTGCGCATATCCTTCATGCTGCAAGGGCATTTTGTCTATTTCAATTAATGTTGGTTCAATATCGTTTGTCATACAGAAAGAATTGTAATAGTTTTTAAATTCTCGCATTTATATTGTAAAATAGAAAGTAAAATTTTTCTAAAACTACAACAAAATTAATTATTGAACAAGTAAAAAGTATGACAATTTTGTTTTCTTGCTGATAAAACTAATCAGCTGTAAACTTTTCTCAGACTAAAAAAATACGAAAATGAAAATTCATTTTATTGGAATCGGGGGAATTGGGATTTCTGCTTTGGCGCGGATTTTTCGGGAAAGGGGGGATGAGGTGAGTGGTTCTGATGCGTCTAAATCTGCTTTGACGGATGATTTGGAAAAAATCGGAATAAAAGTTTTTGAAGGACATGCCGCAGAAAATGTACCTGATGATGTAGATAAAGTTATCTATACCGAAGCTATTCCAAAAAACAATCCTGAATACCAAAAATCGGAAAAGCTAGGTGTTCCTTTTTTGACTTATTTTCAGGCTTTAGGAGAATTTAGCAATGAATATCGTGTAATTGCAATTGCAGGAACACATGGAAAAACAACAACAACCGCAATGACTGCACTTGCTTTAATTGAAGGAGAAATTGATCCAAACGTAATTATCGGAACCAAAGTCGCCGAGTTTGAAAATCGAAATGTGAGAATCGGAAAAAGTGATTATTTAGTCGTAGAATCTTGTGAGTACCGAGAATCTTTTTTGAATTTAACACCACAAATTTTAGTGATCACAAATATCGAAGCTGAGCATTTGGATTATTACAAAACCGAAGAAAATTATTTAAATGCGTTTAAAAAACTTTGTCAGAAAGTACCGAGAAGCGGATATATAGTGACAATTGATGGGGATGAAAATGTGGATAAAGTTGTGGCGGGAGTGGAGGCGAATGTGCTTAAAGTACAAATTAAAAATGAAAAATTAAAAATTATAAATGAACAAAAAATGCTGACTCAAGCAAACTTGGCGGAAGATTTCTCCACTGCACCCCGTACTAATTTAAATTCTGAGGATCGGGATTTCGGTCGAAATGACGCAACTAAAAATATATTGAATCAGCATTCCAAACAACCAACTACTAACTACCAACTACCAACTCTTCAGGTTCCGGGAGAGCATTATAAGATTGATGCAGCTTTGGCGATGGCTGTGGTAACTTTGAGTGGGGTGGAGGAGGAAGTTTTGAAGAAAGCGTTGGCGAGTTTTAAAGGAACGTGGAGACGCTTTGAACGAAAAGGGGAGAAATATGGAGTACTTGTGATTGATGATTATGCGCATCATCCGACCGAAATTCAGGCGACTTTGCGTGGGGCACGTGAGATGTTTGATGAAAAGAAAATTATCTGTGTTTTTCAACCTCATCAATACTCTCGTACACGCTTGTTGTTCAATAATTTTGTTCATTCTTTTGTTGATTGTGATGAGGTAATCATCCCAAACATCTATAAAGTTCGTGATACAGAAGAGGATGTAAAAGCAGTTAACGCTGCAATGCTCGTCAACGCTATTGACGACTATAGTGGAAATGCCACTTTTGGAGACGGATTTGAAAATACCGTTAAATTGCTGGAAGAAAAACTCCAAGCCGGAGATGTGTTGATTACAATGGGAGCCGGGCCGGTGAATGAAGTGGGGGAAATGTATTTGGAAAGCTAGTTTATAGCTTTCATCGCGGCTTTTCTGGAATCTGTCTTTGGATTAATTTGGGCATGACGTTTATTTCACAAGAGGTATAAAAAGATTACGCATCAAGTGTGGAATGACAGAAACACATTGCATCTAAAAGAGAAAAACGTTACTTTTTTCAAATTTTAGCGTAATCTAATTTAGTAATAATTTTCTAATCTATTTTTAAAATGAAAAAAACAAACTTTTTTTTATCGCTTGCTCTGATGCTGATTTTTTTAAGTGCTTGTAATGATCCTGTTAATCTTGAAAATAAAATTACTACTTTTCAGGAGTGTGTTCAGCAAGGTGGAAATATCGCAGAAAGTTATCCTCGACAATGTATTTTAAACGGAGAAACATACGTAGAAGAAATTTCAGAAAATTATCAGACACTTTGCGAAAATTTAGATGGAACTTGGTTAGAAGAATCTCAAGAATGTGAAAATATTTCTCAAGAAGAATGTGAAAATATTGTTGGGACTTTTGATGGGTGTGCTTCAGCATGTAGAAATGATCCGAACGCAATGATGTGTATTCAGGTTTGCGTTCCAGTCTGTAGTTTTAAAACAGAATAAATCAATTAATCTAATATACAAAAAGATATAATATTGTTTTAAACAGGGAAAAATGTTAGATTACTGCCCCAAATTATTTAAGCTGAAAAAATGTTTTGTGATTTAACTGAAATCTACGTCAAGGCTGGAAACGGAGGTAATGGTGCCGTGAGTTTTCGACGTGAAAAATATTTGGCGAAAGGTGGACCGGATGGGGGAGATGGAGGAGAAGGAGGAGATGTAATTTTGAAAGCGAATCATCATTTGAACACACTCTTTGAATTAAACACGCGTAAACGTTATAAAGCCGAACATGGAGAACCTGGCGCCAAGAAAGATTTACACGGAAAAAGTGCGGAACCACTTTATTTAGACGTACCGATAGGGACACAAGTTTTTGATGCCGATACAGGTGATTTGCTGTTTGATTTTGTGAATAAAAATGATCAATGCATTGTCGCAAAAGGAGGGCGCGGAGGTTATGGAAATGCACATTTTACTTCATCGGTAAGACAAGCACCTGATTTTGCGGAAAATGGTGAAAAAGGACAAGAAAGAAATTTGAAGCTGGAACTCAAATTAGTCGCGGATGTGGGAATTATTGGATTACCGAGTTGTGGAAAATCAACTTTGATTGCCCATATTAGCAATGCTCGTCCAAAAATTGCGGATTATCCTTTTACAACGTTGATCCCAAATTTAGGCGTGGCAAAAATCGGAGATGATACTTTGGTGGTGAGTGATATTCCGGGGCTGATTGAAGGAGCCAGTGAAGGGAAAGGTTTGGGGCATGAATTTTTACGCCACATTGATCGTAATTCGGTTTTGATTCATTTAATTGATGCCAATCTCAATGATTTTATTGAAAATTATAAAGTGATTCAAAATGAACTGAAAAAACATTCCAAAGATTTGGAGAAGAAGGATCAAATTGTGGCATTGAATAAAATTGATACGATGGATGATGAGATGGTTGATTTTCTGAGAGAAGAATTAGCCAAAGGAACGGAGCTAAAAAAAGAAGATATTTTTGCGATCTCAGCAGTTACAGGAAAAGGTGTGGATAAGCTTCTTTTTAAAGTAAGTGAGGTTTTGAAGAAAGTGAAAAGACAAGAGGAAGAGTCCTGCGACAGCCTCAGGATGACAGAGACGCAGGAAGAGGAAAATTTTGTTTTCAGACCTCATTTGGAAGAAAATCCGCGCAAGTTTACGATTGAAAAAATTGATGAGTTTAAAGAAATTGTGGATGAAGAAGAAATGATGAAAAAAATCTTCCGTGTGCATGGAAAGAGAATTGAACAAATCGCCAACATGACCGAAATGACGAATCGTTCCGCGGTGCATCGTGTACATGATGTGATGAAAAAACTTGGCGTACAAAAACAATTGGTTCGCGATGGAGCGGAGAGTGGTGATACAATCTTGATTGGGGAGCAGGAGTTTCGGTTTAAGGAAATTTAATCACCCGTGGGCGGGTAACTTGCACTAAAAAATAATAAATTATAAATTACCAAAAGGATTGTCATTCTGAGGAATTATCCTTTAAAAAATATAAAAGAGAATGACAAAGAATCTCTTTTGGATAGAGACAGAGATTCTTCACTGCTCCCGCAAACGGGATTCCTTCAGGATGACAAGAAAGATTTCTCCACTATATCATTCTTCGTTATACTACGAATGCTTCCGGTCGAAATGACGCTGTTCGACTAGGAACTAACGTCTAGTGGCTAATAGCTTCTCTTATGAAATTAATTTTCGGTTTAGGAAATCTGGGGACAAAGTATGAAATTACACGCCATAATGTGGGGTTTTTGTTTTTGAATTATTTTGCGCAGAAATTTGATTTTCCAACTTCCAAGACAGAGTCAAAATTTAAGGCGGAAATTTCGGAGGGGAATTTGAATGGTGAGAAGGTTTTATTAATCAAGCCTTTGACGTATATGAATTTATCCGGAGAGTCTGTTCAGAAAATTCAGAGTTTTTATAAAGTGGCGAAAGAGGACATGATTTTTGTTTATGATGATAAGGATATGGAGTTTGGAAAAATTCGTTTTCGGGAAGAGGGGAGTAGTGGCGGTCACAATGGGGTGAAGTCTTTGATTTCAGTTTTGGGAAAAGAATTTAAGAGAATTAAAATTGGTGTGGCAAATGATGATTTGCCAAAATACAGAGATACGGCAGATTTCGTTTTGGCGAAGTTTAAGAAGGAGGAATTGGATGAATTGCCGTTTGTTTTTGAAGATGCTTTGGAAATTATAAATGAGAAATTATAAATTATTTTGAGATGGCAAAGTCTTTAATTGTTTCGGTTGATGAATGTAAAAAGTATTTTCCGAAATATAACCCAAAGCATGCGGAAAAATATCATAAAGATTCTGCGAAATTGGCAGATAAGTGGTTTGAATACGCTGTAAAATTTATTCCTACTAAAGTTGTTTTATTAGCAGGAGGTTCTGCGTCTGGTAAAACTGAATATTTATCTCAACTTGTGCAGAAAATTAAAGAAGGGGGAATTTTTTACGATGGAACTTTGCCAAGTTACAAAGGAGCAGAAATAAAAATTAAAAATACCTTAAAATTTAACAGAAACCTTGAAATTCATTTTGTTCTTCCTGATGATATTAGGCGGGCTTATGTCGGTTTTTTGGAGAGAGAAAGGCAGTTTGATATTTCTCATTTTTATAGGACACATATTGATTCTCGCAAAACAATTCTGGAAATTTGTAAAAGTGATTTTGAGGTAACTGTTAGGATTTTTGAAAACAAATTTTCAAAAACGGGAAAAACTATGTTTTTTGAAGAAATTGAGTTTTTTTCAAAAAAATCTAAAATTGATTATTTGGAGTCAATTCAATATAATGAAAGCACTTTAAAGGATATTATTTTATTTAATGATTAAGAGGATTAGATTAAAAGCATCAGTAAAAAACAACAAGCAGGTTGCTGCCTATAGCAAGGCTGTGCGTTCAGGTGCAAAAATTCAACATGTTGTTCCAAAAGATAAAAGTTGGGTGGTGAAAAGCACTAGCTCAATAAAAGCAACCAGAATATTTAATACTCAAAAGGAGGCTATTGATTATGGTAAAAAGGTGGCGAAAAATAACAAAACGGATGTTATTGTTTATGGAAGAAATGGAAAAATCAGAGAAAGGACATCTTATAAATAAAATTGTTTCCCCAAGGATTTCTAGATAAATACCAGGCGCAACTTTCGAAGGCTGATTTTGATCAGTTTCTTGAGTTTTGCCAAAAACCTTTGCGTAAAAGTATTCGAGTTAATACTTTGAAAATTTCAGTGGAAGATTTTCAAAAAATTGCTGAGGAAAAAGGTTGGGAATTAGAGCCGATTCCTTGGTGCGAAGAAGGCTTTTGGATTGAGCGTGAGAATCGGGATGAGCCACTGGGAAATTCAATTGAGCATTTTTTGGGACTGTTTTATATCCAGGAAGCTTCTTCGATGATTCCACCGGAAATTCTAAATCCTCAGCTTGGAGAAAGAGTCTTGGACATGGCAGCTGCTCCGGGAAGTAAGACAACCCAACTTGCTGCCAAAATGCAGAATGAAGGAGTGTTGGCTTCAAATGAGCCGGTGGTGAAAAGGATAAAAGGCATGGTTTCAAACCTTGAAAGGTTAGGTGCAAGTTGCGTTGTGGTAAGTCGCAAAGATGGTCAGTTTTTCGGAGAAAATACACCTAATTTTTTTGATAAAATTTTACTTGATGCTCCATGTACTGGGGAGGGGACTGTGCGTAAAGATCCGAAGGCTCTTGAAAACTGGAGTCAGGAAAATATTGAGGGAATGGCACGTTTGCAGAAACAATTAATCAAGTCCGCTTTTGAAGCCTTGAAACCGGGAGGAGTGATGGTTTATTCGACGTGTACTTTGGCGAGAGAAGAGAATGAAGAGGTGGTGGAGTATTTGTTGGAAGAGTTTGAGGGGAATGCGGAATTGGTGCCTTTTTCTTTAAAGCCCCCTTTGAGGGGGGTGGGGGGTGTTGAGGATGGCGAAGTTCAAAGTGAAGAAAATTTCGTCATTCTGGCTTCTAGCGCAGCAAGAAAAAGTCCAGAATCTAAATCTCAAGTTGAGGAAGATTTCTCCACTACTCCCGCACAAGATAATTTAAAAGGAGCGGGATTCGGTCGAAATGACGCAGTATGTGGAATGATGACTATTTGGCCGCAGCTTTTTGATAGTGAGGGTTTTTTTGTGGCAAAAATTCGTAAGAACGAAAAAACAGAATTTAAAAAATTGAAAAAGAAAAAACATTTTACTTCTAAGTATCGGGTGCTGCGGAATAATGAGGTGGAGTTGATTCAGGAATATTTGGAGGAGCGTTTTGCTTATACTAGGAAATTGGTGAATCTCTTTAAACTTTATCAAAAGGAAAATCAGGTTTACTTTTGTCCGAAAGAAATTCGGGAAATTGATAAAAGAATTTATTTGGAAAGACGTGGTTTTCATGTTGGTGAATTTTTACACAAAAGAAGTGGGATCACAGAGTTTAAAATCCATCATTTGGGGATAACGATTTTGGGAGATAAATTTACAAAAAATATTTTAAAATTAAGAGAAGGCGAGGTTAAAAAGTATCTTAAGGGGGAAAGTATTGAAATTAAAAATGAAAAATTAAAAATGAAAAATGGGAGAACCCCCTTGAGGGGGCAGGGGGGTGTTGTTGATGATGAAGTTCAAAGTGATAATTTGAGTAATGGTGTTGTTGTTTTGAAATACAGAGGTGTTGTTTTGGGGAAAGGTTTGTTGAAGGGGGAGAATGTTAAGAATCAAATTCCGCGTTATTTGATTTGGTAGCTTCGGCTTCGCTCAGCTACCAATACCAAATTCGGCTTTGTCCAGCTGTCAAATTTTGTTCTCTGCAAGAAGTCGAAGTGAGCGGAAAGTGAGATCTCATAGTTTTTTGCTTTTTTGAAAAAAAACTTATTTGCTTTTCGTGTAAAAAAAGATATGATTATACACACACTTTTAAATCTTAACTTTAGATACTATGACTAAATTAACACAAGGTGACGGATGCTGTAACTTATTAGGTGGAGATGGATGCGGAGGATGCTCTGGTTGCGGATTTGTAGAAGGTGGATGTGGAGGCGGTTGCAGCTAACTGCAAAACAATTTGAAAAAAGACTCTCGTTAGAGGGTCTTTTTTTATGATTTTAATCATTGTCCGGATTGATTCTTTCCTCAAGCAAAAACTCGCTAGGTATACTGTCATTAATACAGCAAAGGATATGCTCTAGAAGGTTTCCTAGGGTTAAATAGTTTGGCGTTTCTGATTTTTGGTTTGCACGTTTAGTTGTTATTTTCTGTGCATTTACTTTACTTTCCTTTTGCTGATTGCGTTTTCCTATTTTTACTAAACTATTGATGAATTTGTCTTTTTCTCCTGGTATGTCTTCTTGAAATAGAGTTGAAAGTAATCTTGCCTCTAAAGGAATCTTTTGAATTTCTCTCCTAGCTTGATTTATGTACACACTAAAACGTTTTTCAACAAATTCTTTGATTTTTTGGGGAAATTTTTCTTTTTCTAAAAAATATCTAAAGTCGTTTTTTAAATCTCTTTCTTTGTTTTTAGTCGTTTTTGGGCAAGGTTTGTGATTTTTTTGGTGTATTGAGTATTGCTCTAGGATTTGTGCAAAAGTTTTTTGGTTCACGACTTCAGCTCCACATAGTTTTTTGATTTGAAACCAAAGAAAAGAAACCGTATTCATCTTTTTAAGATAATTAGAGTAAGATTTTTCTGAAAAAGATTCAGCGTTTAAAGGAGAATTTGGATGTTTTGCGATTTCTGGATATTCTTGCACTAAATTTTTTATTTCTCTATGCAAGAGTTCTAAGCAGTTAGGTATCCTTATTTCAATTATTTTGATTAATTCTTTAAAATCACTACTCTTGATAATTATTCCCCATTTTTTTTCTATTGAAATTATTTTATCTTCAATTTCTTCAAATTTTCTTTTTTGACAAAGTTCTTTTAGCTCCTTTTGGTTGCTTTCGTGTATTTTTATCTTTTTATCAGCATCCTTTTTTAATTTATCTACAAATAACTTTAATTTTTCAATCTTTTGTAGAAGGTTATTTAATTGGTTGATAAAGTGTATTTCTATAATGAAAGATCCGAGATTTCCATCTTTGTTGTTGAGATGTAGTGATTCTATCTTATTTTTAACTCCCAACAAACTAGTTTCTTTTTCACTAAGTATACTTTTTATTTCTTCAAAGTCAGTTATTTTTTGTAAATTAATTGTTCTTAGAGCTTCTTGGGCTATTTTTGTTGGAGAGGCAATTTTCTCTATCAATTTATCTAAGGCGTTCTCGTCGGGAAATTGGACTTTTTTTAAGAAGTAATCCAGCAATTCTGCATTATGCAGAATTGCTTGCATTTCTGGTTCTATTACCTTCGAAACTTTTTCTTGGGTTTTGCTATCTGCAGCTGGTAAAACGCATACATCTGACAAGATTATCTGTAGCGCTTTTAAGGTTTTCCCTATGTTTAGTTTTTCTTTTTGAAAAAAAGCAACATCCTCAAAGCACTCTTTGGCTTTTTTTATACTGTCTCCAAGTCTTAAGAGGCTAAGTTCTGCCTTAAATTCTTTTTTTGAACTTAGGCATAAGGCAGATAAAATTTTTAGATTTATTTCAATCTGTATCTCTTTTAAAGTTTTTAAAAGAGGTACTACCTCTTCCTTCTTTTCTTTTAAAGTCTCTGAGTAGCCTCTTAATTGTTTTGTCAATTTTACTTTTTCTGCTGACACAGTAAGAAATATTTTAAATGATAATCTAATTTAAGGTAAAATAACAGGTGAAACATTTTAGTGTTTTACCTAAAAAAATCAATCTTTTTTTGATTATTTAATGATTACTTAATTTTTTACAAGATTTGGACTTACTTTCTATATGTCACAAACGATGTGGGTGTTTCCCAAACCTTAATTTCATAAAGCGGCAGTTTTTTTTCAAGTTGTTCCCAGCTCCAAATTGCGATATTCTCCGCAGAAGGAGTCGCAATCACTTCGTTTAACAATTTATGGTCAAGCTTGCTGATGACTCTTTCTTTTACAATTTTTTTAAGCTCGACAAAATCTAAAACCATTCCATCAGGCTGAACTTCTCCTTCCACAGTTACATGCATTTTGTAAGTATGACCGTGCATGGATTCACACTTTCCATGATAATCGGGGAGATAATGCGCTGAGTCAAAAGTAAATTCTTTGGTAACAAACACTTTTTTTGAAATTAAAAATCTAAAGCTATTTTACTAATCCGGTGTATGTTGTCTGTCAATATCAATGAAGCGCATTTTCTCTTTCTCAAATTTTAACTCTACCCTTCCGACAGGTCCGTTACGGTGTTTGCGAATGAAGACATCCGTACTACCGGGACGATCGGAATTTTCATCATAATAATCTTCTCTATACATCATCATTACTACATCGGCATCTTGCTCAATCGAACCTGATTCACGTAAATCTGACAGCTGAGGGCAGTTTCCGGGACGACTTTCGACAGCACGGCTGAGCTGTGATAAGGCGAGAATAGGGACGTGGAGTTCACGTGCCAGACCTTTGAGGGAACGTGAAATTTCCGAAATTTCTTGTACTCGATTCATCGGATTATTTCCTTGCATTAATTGCAAATAATCAATAATGATCAAATCAAGACCATGTTCCATTTGCAGACGACGAGCTTTGGCTCGTAATTCCACAATATTTGCTCCGGCAGAATCATCAATAAAAATCGGAGCACGGCTAAGCTCATCCATAGCGGGTCCCATTCTTGAAAAATCTTCATCATTTAATTTTCCTTTTTGCAATTTCCATGAATCCACTCCTAAAATTGAGCAAAACATTCTATCAACCAGTTGTTCTTTTGACATTTCCAAGCTAAAGATGCCAACAGATTTTTTATTTTTAAAAGCGGAGTTTTGGGCGATTGTAAGTGCAAGAGCTGTTTTTCCCATACTTGGGCGCGCTGCCAAGATAATCAGATCAGCAGGTTGTAAACCGGAAAGTTTGTGATCCAGAGAGCCTAAGCCTGTCGGGACACCGCGAACGGCTTCTTTGTCTTCGCTCATATGTAGGTCAGCAAAAACATCAAAACGCTTACTCAAAATTTCCTTAATATGCACAAATTTATTTTTAATAAACGTTTGTGTTACTGTAAAAAGCGATTTTTCAGCTTTTTCCAAAAGTTCATCAATCGCCTCATTCTCTTCATAACCCAGAGCGGTCACTTCTTGCCCGCAACGCAACAGTTTACGCAACGTCGATTTATTTTTGACAATAAAAGCATATTCGATAATATGGCTTGAAGTTGGTACAATATTTGTTATCTCTGCCAAATAAGGACCTCCTCCCACATCTTCTAAAATTCCCTGATCTTCGAGTAAGTTTGATAAAGTAATCAAATCGATTGGTTGTCTTTTTTGCGAAAGCTCAAGCATTGCCCGAAAAATTTCTCCATGTTTTTCAAAATAGAAATCGTCGGGTTTTAAGACATCCGAGACTTTGATAATTGCATCTTTGTCCAGCAGGATTGATCCAATCACTGATTGTTCTGCTTCTTCTGAATGCGGCGGTATTTTTGCCAGTTCTTTATTGGTTGCCATTGCTTAAATAGACTTTAGATTATTAGACTTTAGGCTTTTGGAAAGAGACTATTTTTCCCCTTTATAAGGGGAGTTAGGTGGGGTAGTGTGCTTGAGTCACAGACCTCACCTAGCCCCTCCTTGGTAAGGCGGGGGACTTTAAATGCTATCCCAAAATTACTTTAATTTTCTCTTGTAGTTCCGGAGTTTTTGTGACTTTTAGATTTGTTTTGCGTACTCGCCCGTCAATTTCCAAGCTAACTGTTTCTAAGCCTTTATTTTCAGATAAAAGTTGGCTTAGTTGAACAAAAGTATTTTTATCCTGATTTTTGATTTTTATCACAAAGCCTTCCTCTCTATCTTCGTTTTTTGCTTTAACAAGGGGGGCTACACTATCATTTTCCGGCATATCAGACAAGTTTTCCGCGGCTTCAGTTTTTCGCTCAAAGTCTCCTTCCATTTTGGCAGCTTTAACTTTTGTTAAAGTTGCGTCTAAGTTGACTTCTTCAAGTTTGTTCGCAATGAGTTGTAGCTCTTCATTACGGGTATTAACATTCCCCGTAAAAGCAAACGCTTTGTCTTCCTCAATCTGTTCTCCGTAATTTTGGTATGTTTTAGGAAAAATTGTTACCTCAATTTCTCCGGAAGGATCTTCAACTGTTAAAATCAACATGGTGTCTCCTTTCTTTGTCGTAATTTTTCTTAGTTTATTGATAATTCCGGCAATTTTTACAGAGTCACCGTCTTTTAAATTTGTAATCAAAGCATAGTGTTTTTGCCAATATTTTCCCAAACCTTCCAGAGGATGTTCGCTTACATAAAAGCCAAGTAAATCTTTTTCCCAACTAAGCCTTTGTGTTTTTTTTGCCGGATCAACTTGCTTTAATTCCAAGGCGAAACCCTGCTGTGCAGCTCCTCCAAAAAGATCCATCTGATTTTCCGCAGCTTTTTCTTGGCAATTTTTTGCATGCTCCAAAATTAATTCATGTCCATTAAGAACCTTATTTCTTTCTTCCAGAGAATCAAATGCTCCGGCTTTAGCTAAAGCTTCAATTACTTTTTTATTCAAAGACTTGTATTTCACTCTTTTACAAAAATCTTCAATTGAGGAAAATTTTATCTCATCTTTACCTCGTGCATCTTTAATTGCCTGAATCGCAGCTTCTCCTACTCCTTTTACTGCAGATAAACCGAAACGAATATTTTTACTCTTTACTACCGTGAAGTTGGCAAGAGATTCATTAATATCAGGTGGCAGAACATCAATTCCCATTTGTTTGCATTCAGCTATTTCCAAGGCGATCCTGTCACTATTCCCATGATCAGCCGTCAATAAAGCCGCCATAAATTCGGTAGGATAGTGAGCCTTCAAATAAGCTGTCTGATAGGCAATCAGTGCGTAGCAGGCAGCGTGACTTTTATTGAATCCGTAACCGGCAAAAGGCTCAATTACTTTATCAAAAATTTGCACAGCGTTATCTCTAGAATGACCAAGCCCTTCGGCTCCTTCAATAAATTTTGCTCTCTGGGATTTTAATTCACTGATGATTTTTTTACCGATGGCACGTCTGAGAATATCAGCTGAACCGAGAGAAAAACCTGCAAAAACTTGAGCAATTTGTAGAATTTGTTCCTGATAAATGGCAATACCGTAGGTTTTATCCAAAATCGGTTTTAGAGATTCGTGTAAATAATTAACTTTTTTCTTACCATGCTTACCTTTGATGTAGTCAGGAATCCACTCCATAGGTCCCGGACGGTAGAGCGAAACCATCGCAATGATGTCCTCAAATTCTGTCGGTTTTAATTCTTTTAAATATCTTCTCATTCCGGGAGATTCCAGCTGAAAAACTCCGGTTGTTTGAGCTTTTTGTAAAAGCTCAAAAGTTTTTTTGTCCTCCATTTTGATCTCGTCAAGATCAACAGTTTTCCCGCTAACTCTCTTAATTATGTTAATTGCCGTTTGTAAAATTGTGAGGTTTTTCAAACCGAGGAAGTCCATTTTCAAAAGACCAAGGCTTTCCAAAGGCTTGGCGGAATATTGGGAAATAATGGTTTGATCATCTTTAGGCGGGTGTTGAAGTGCCGTATATTTTGTCAGCTTATCATCAGAAATCACTACTGCACAAGCATGTACGGAAATATGACGGACAACCCCCTCCAAGAGCAGGGCTGTATCAAAAACTTTTTTGTATTCAGCTGAAGAATTATAGGCTTCTTTAAGTTCATTTTCTGTTTCCAGAGCTTCTTGAAGCTTTGTCCCAGGTCTATCCGGTATCATTTTGGAAAGTGCATTCATTTCATCAAAAGGAATTCCCAAAGCTCGTCCGGTGTCTTTTACTGCCGCTTTGGCTGCCAGCGTTCCAAAAGTTGAAATCTGAGCGACGTGGTCTGAACCGTATTTTTCGCGTACATAATTAATCACTTGATCGCGCTTGTCATCAGCAAAGTCAATATCGAAATCCGGCATGGAAATACGTTCCGGATTTAAAAATCTTTCGAAAAGCAGGTCATATTCAAGCGGATCAAGATCTGTAATACTTAAAGCATAAGCGATGATCGATCCGGCACCACTACCACGCCCCGGTCCGACCATGATGCCTTGCTCTCTAGCCCATTTCACATAATCCCAGACTATCAAAAAATAAGATTCAAATTCCATTTTTTCAATGATCGAAAGCTCGTAATCAAGACGTTCTTTTATTTCTTTTTCTTGAGATCTTACCCCATATCTCATTTCCAAACCTTCTTGACATTTTTCACGTAAATATTCACGAGGTGAAAGCTTTTTCTTTTCTTCGGGTACTTTGAACACCGGGATCAAGTTTTTCCCGAATTCAAAATTTACATTACAACGATTGGCAATTTCAACGGTATTACTAATTGCCTCAGGGTGTTCGGTAAATTGTGCCGCCATATTTTCGGGACTTCGTAACGAGTAATTTCCATCCATCATGCTCATTCGATTTGATTCTTGCACAGTTTTGTTTGTTTGAATGCAAACCAAAACATCTTGAGAAAATTTATCTTCTTCATTGACATAGTGGCAGTCGTTTGTGGCAATAAGCGGAATTTTGAGGTCTTTGCTCAACTCAAATAATTTTCGATTAACAATGTTTTGTCCTTCAAGATTGGGGTGATGCTGAACTTCTAAAAAGAAATTTTCTTTCCCGTAGGTTTTTTGAAAACGTTTAATTAATTCTCTTGCCTTATTTTCATCATCATCAAGGAGCGCTTGAGGGATTTCACCTGCGATACAGGCTGTTGTAGCTATCAAACCTTTACTATGTTGTTGCATCAAATCCCAATCAATTCTTGGTTTGTAATAAAGTCCGTCAAGGTAAGCTCTAGTGCTTAATTCGAGCAAGTTTTGATAACCTTCTTGGTTTTCAGCAAGTAAAATAAGATGATAGCGTTTCTTATCAAGTTGAGCGTTTTTTTCGGTATGCTTACTTTTTGCAACGTAAAACTCACAACCAATAATCGGTTTGAGATCTTCTTTTTTGGCTTCTTTATAAAATTCGATCGCACCATACATGTTTCCATGATCTGTGATCGCAAGTGCAGGAGAGCCATGCTCTTTGGCTTTTTGAATATAGCTTTTGGGCTTGCCAAGTCCATCCAGAAGCGAGTAATGAGTATGGACATGCAAGTGTACAAATTGATTTGACATGGCGTTACAGAGGAGTTTATAGATGACTAAAAACACAATCAAGCCAACCTTCGTAAGATAGGCAGTCTGTGTTTGTTTTTATTTTTTTCTCTACCCGTCCAGTCTAGCAAAAAAATTTGAAAAAGATAGCTTTTATTTTTTGATAATTATAATTTAATCGTATTTTTTTTGATAAATTAATAAAAAATTGACACTGGGATTGTTATGTGTTAAAATTAAGCAATAGAATTAGAAAAATTTATCTTATCCTTTTTCATTTTATATTGTTATGAAAAACAAAAAACATTTTATTTTTGTGATGCTTTTAAGTTTTAGCTTGTCTTGATGCTTCTTTCAACCAGAGTCAACACAAAAATTACCTTCTGGTACAGAGGAAGATCTTGTCACGCTTGAGAATGAAAAGATTTGAGACAAAACACAAGTTTGAATGTCTGGTTCGCACCTTCTTGAGGATGATCAAAGTGAAGTTGAGCAAACAGATTTAACAAAATTGGATTGACTGATTGACTCCAGAAACCTAGAAGGGTGTGCAGAGTTAACAGAAGAGTGATTGCAAGAATTTTGTCTTGAAAATATAAAAAACCTGATTGCTTTTGATGAGGTTAAATGCAATGAAATAGAAGAAGATATAGATTTAAAAAAAGATTGCTTAAAATATAAAGAAGAAATAACAGCCTATGAAAAAGAGTTAGCAGAGTATGAGAAACAAAGCAAAGGGATAACTAAGGCTGAAATAAATTGTCAAGATGAGGAAAAAACACCTTTTACTGCAGCTTTTTGTGAAGCAGATAGCACCGAAAAACAAAATATTTTATACGATTTTAACCAGTTTGATGATCTTCTTGCGTATTATGAAGATTTGTACGAAGGGAAAAAACAAGATGTGCAATTTTTGAATTCCTATGCTTTGACTTTGGTTCAAAAAGGTAGCCTTGAAATGCAAGAAAAAGTTTATGGACAAAAAGCCTTGGCTTTGGCGGATGAAGTACTTGCAATGGAATCAAAAAATGCAGAAGCTCTCTATATAAGAGGGTATGCAAATGAGATTCAGGAAAATTATGCAGAAGCTTTAAGTGCCTATGATCAGGCTCTTGAAATTAATTCTGAAAATGCTTTGGTAATTAGCCAAAAAGGACACGCGTATCGTCTCATGGGAGAATACGAAAAGGCAAAAGAATATTTCCAACAAGCTTTAGCGATAGATCCTGATTTACCCCATGCTCTTCTCAATTTAGGCAATGTTTTCTTGAGCGAATGAGACAAGGACAAAGCGATTGAGCTTTATGAAAAAACCTTGAATTTAACCAGTAATATACGTTTTCAGGCAGAGGCGAGCTATGCTCTTGGCTCGATTTATACTTTTGAAGAGGATTACTTAAAGTCAAAAAATTACTTCCAACAAACCATTAGTGTCGACCCCAAATTTGAAGCGGGTTATATCGGCTTAGCTAGAGTGCAGTTCTTAATGGCGTTTGATGAAGAGAAGACTGTCGATGAATCAACTAATTTAATTGCTGATTCATTTAACAATTTGATTTATGCCATTGATTTGAATCCAGAGAAAACGCTGGTTTATTATCAACTGGGTACACAATATAAAATTATGGAGATTGAAGGGAATGCCGAAAAGGCAAAATTGATGTTTGAAAAAGCTCTGGAAGTTGTGAAGAATGACATAACTTTATCTGTTCACGAAAAAGACGAAATGCGTGAAATGATCAACCTGGAAATGGCTGAGCTTATTTCTAATTAAATTAATAAAATTATTTTTAAATTTCACACCATGCAAAATATAAAAAGAACAACCCTTACTTGTGCTTTATTAATAAGTTTATTTGGTTTTTGAGAAATTGTCTATGGATTTTCACAGGTTATTACTGTCGGAGGAGAGCAAGTTAGGGTAACAGGAGCAAGTCAGCAACAGTTAAATGATTGGGTCAACCACGCTAGATCTACATGAAGCTTCTCGCAAGCGCGAAGTGATTTGCTAAGATGAGCAGATCATGCTGGAGGAGGGGTCGCGTATAATTCAGCAACAAGAGTTACTTGTGTGAATTGAGCCGGTTTAGAGTTAATACCCTCACAACCGCCACCACCACCAACTAGATATACGCATTATACGACATGATCATGGTGAAGTTGTTCCGGTTCTTGGTCGAGTTGGAGAATTAGTGGCAGTCAGAAATGTCGTACACTTTCGGGTACACAAAGTCGCTCGGTAACTTCTTATACCAGTTATAATGGACCGAATCAAAGTCGACCTTCTAGCTCGAGACCTTGTAATGATTCTCAATGTGTTTCAGTTCCAACTTATACACGTTATTCTACATGACCATGGTGAAGTTGTTCCGGTTCTTGGTCGAGTTGGAGAATTAACGGCAGTCAGAAATGTCGCACACTTTCTGGTACGCAAAGCCGTTTGGTAAGTTCTTATTCAAGCTATAGCGGACCAAGCCAAAGTCGACCTTCTAGCTCAAGATCTTGTAGTGATTCTCAATGTGTCCCACGTCCGAGGTATACGCATTATACGACATGATCATGGTGAAGCTGTTCCGGTTCTTGGTCGAGTTGGAACTCAAGCAATCATTGTAGAACTTATTCAGGTACTCGCAGTCGTTCGGTGACTTCTTACACAAACTACACCCCTCCGAATGAAAGCCGACCTTCTAGCTCGACATCTTGCACTCGTTTGGAATGCGATAATACCTCTCCAACCTGTCAAATTGCCTTAAGCACAACTCAATGGTCTAATTCCAACATTACCGCGACTGCGAGTTGTCATGAAACAGGTTCTCCTGTGTCAGGTTGTACGCAATCAACTCAAAATCAAACACTGACATCCAATGGTCAAGTTGCGAATTTTACAGTTTCAGATAAGGCAGGTAATCAAGTTAGCTGCCAAAGTAATGCGGCAAAAATTGACAAACTCGCGCCAAGCTGTGCCGTTGCCTTAGAACCAAGTGGTTGGGTGGACGAGAGTGAAGAGGCTAAAGTGGTTGCGACATGTACTGATCAGAATGCATCCAGTTCTTCAGGTAATTCAGGTTGTCTACAAAACACCAAAACAGAAGAGATAGCAGAAGCGAGAGAAGTTACCTTGACTGTCGCAGACCAGGCTGGAAATACCACAACTTGCGAATCTGTTTATCCAAAGATTCATTATGTTGAAATCCGAGGTTTACAAAATACAGAACCTAGTCCTGCTCTTAAGCAAGAATTAACGAATATAATTCGACAAAATGTTGCAGATTTAACTCGAAACCAATTTCCAAATCCGAATAACAATATTTTAAATTATAATCTGAATAATAGTAGTATTGCTTATTATGAAGGAGACGTCAGTTTGGATGCTTTTACCGTTTCCGGCAAAAAGACAATAATTGTTAAGGGCGGTAATTTATACTTAAAATGAAATGTAACTTATACCGATGCTAGTAGCATTTTAGGAATTATAATTTTACAAGATACTGATGGAAATGAAGGTGATGTTTACATAGACAATCAAGCGACAGATGTTCATGCAATTTTATTTTCCGAAGGTACAATGTTTAGTGTGAGTGGTAACACGAATACGATTATTGCAGATCGAGACAATACACTGATTAATCAGCTTTATTGGAAAGGCAGTGTGATTACAAGTAATACGATTTGAGGTTTTAAAGACGGCACGGGCACACGAGAAAATGATTTGAAATATTTCAGGAGCTATCATCCGACGACAGGCGGACAAAAGTCTGGTGATCCTCAAGGTAGTGAAGCACCGATGATTATAGAGTATGATTCTGGTCTTCAAGGAAATGTTCCATATGGATTTGAACAACCTTCAGGATTTAGCTTTCAAGGAATTTAAGATTTTTATCAACATCCATTAAAGTCAATGCCATGTTTTATCAAACAAGAAATACAAAACAAACTAAGTCTCCCTTCAAGGGGTGAAATGGTGCTTTTCTCAACTTGAGGAGTTTTACTCTACTACGTCTTTTTTCGTGATCACTACAAAAGACTTCACTAGAAATGATGCGATTTGTCAAGGGGGGGCTAAGAGGGGCGTTCTGTCGCTGTTTAGCAACAATTCTTCTCTTTCAACTTATTCTTCCTGCAAACTTTATTTCTCAAGCCCAAGCCCTCACGACTAGTATTGATTTTACGACGACAAATGATTATACGTTGGAGGATAATACAAAGATTGAAGTTGCTGATGGTAAATTGCAATTGGTTGGATGAGCTTGAGAAGAGACGGTTGAGGATGTCTTTTCGACTTATTTGTATGAGGGGAATGGAAGTACGCAAGTTATTGAGAATGGGATTGATCTTAAGAATAAGGGAGGAATGGTTTGGTTAAAAGGAAGAAGTAATAGTTATAACCATTTTTTAATGGATACGGAAAGAAATCTCAACTTTTTGAACTCAAATAACTCAAATGCTCAAAGCGACTTTTCTACATATTTTGGGGGGTATAATGATAATGGATTCTTCTTCAATAATTGAGGCCAAGTTAATTATAACGGAGCTGATGAAGTCTCTTGGAGTTTCCGTGAAGCTCCGGGTTTTTTTGATGTGGTTACTTATACTGGTAACGGAGCGTCTGATCATGTCATCCCTCATAGTCTGGGAATGACTCCGGGGATGATTATTATAAAAAATATTAGTGTGTCTGGGGATTTTTGGGCAGTATGGCACAAGGAGTTACCCTCCGGTCAGCTATTAAGGTTAAATGAAAGTGGAGAAGCGGCAGGAAGTGGTTTTTGGGGTAATTTAGCAAATACTGAAAACACTTTTACTGTGTCTGGCACGTGGTGATCCACTAATACAAACGGTGAAGAATATGTTGCTTACCTTTTCGCCCATGATCCCAGTGTTGACGGAAAGATTCAGTGTGGAAGCTATATAGGAAATGGAATTACTGATTGACCAGAAGTAAATTTAGGATGGGAAACTCAATGGTTAATGATAAAAAATGCAAACCAATCTGGACAAGATTGGAATATTTGGGATTCGATGAGAGGTCTGAATATGGATAAAGATGAACGCCTACAGCCAAACCTTAGTAATTCTGAAGCTAGTCTAGATGTTGTTGATCCACTTGCAAATTGATTTAAAATTGTACAAACAGATGCAATGTGGAACAACAGCGGAATCAATTATATTTATTGCGCCATCCGCGCACCGCAAAAAACACCTGTGAATAGTAGTGAGGTGTTTGCTACTTTAATAAATGATTGAAGCCCAATAGGAAAAAAAATGAATACAGGATTTCCTGTCGATTTTCAAATTGCAAATACTAGAACAACAAATGCAATGAATAATACTGTTTCTACTCGTTTAACAGGAGTCTCAACGATTCCTGGAAATTTTAGTGATTACTCTCAATATCTTTTAACTTCTAGTACAATCTCCTCTGCAAATGATAAACTGGTAACAAATTGATGGAACAATAATAGTTTTTTAGTTCCATATGCATCTTTTTCAAATAATACATCTGTATTTTGGAACTTTAAACGCGCTCCAGGCTTTTTTGATGTAGTGGCGTATGAAGGAAATGGTATCGCAGGCAGGACGGTAGAACATAATTTGGGAGTAGAACCGGAAATGATGTGGGTAAAGAATAGGGACTCTAATCAGAATTGGGCAATATATTATGGTGATGCTATAAACGCCCTAAGATTTACAAGTGAAAAATCTCTTGAGTTATTTTCTGCATACTTTAATTCTACCCCAAACACAGATAATTTCATATTGGGCAATAATCTTGTTACAAATGCTGTGTCAAACACCTACATTTCCTACCTTTTCGCATCAGTTCCCGATGTTTCCAAAGTAGGTTCATACACAGGAAACGGAACAACTCAAACAATCAATGCGGAATTCACTCAAGGGTCAAGTTATGTGTTGATCAAACGGACAGACTCTACAGGAGACTGGTATCTGTGGGATTCAGTACGTGGAATTGTATCAGGCAATGATCCTCATCTTTCTCTCAATACAACAGCCCCAGAAGTAACAGGCAATGATAGTCTTGATCCAGATAATTCCGGATTCATTGTCAATCAAAACAGCACAACCAATATCAACGTCAATGGCGGCGAATATATTTATTTTGCAATTGCGAATGATAATGGCAAAGTCCGCTGAGCATTACCAAGTGATAAGCCTTACACCGCTACGACCAAAGATTCTGTCCAAATTGATACTTCAAACTGGTCTGACCTGAATTCTGCCTTATCCAGTCAGACACTAAACAATGCGAATGCTTGGTATTCCGTTAGTTTTGATTCAAGAAATGAATACAAAGTTTGGGATTCGTGAGTTTCTGCATGGAGAAGCATTGCCCGAAATAATGCATGAACATGGCAATATAATTCAGCTATTTCGTGAAGCGAGACTTGGACGAACTGTACGTTAAATAGTCAAGAAGCATGTTTATCTGAAGGTTTGGAAAGTAATTGAGTTAATCGTATGACGGGTAGTGGAATGAACGCAATTTCTGATTTGGAATGGAATGCTACGTGAGGTTTTTCTTTTGGTCAGACGAGTTTGGATTTATCAGTTACGCTTTACACGGAATGAAACAGTATTGAT
>JANQMV010000011.1 GCA_028279865.1 Candidatus Altimarinota bacterium
TTAGCACTGTTTCAAAAAATGTGTCTGTCATTTGTGATTAAGGTTATTGTGTAGGCAATAACTAACCAATCTAAAGATGTCGAAGCAAAAATGTCCAAACTGTTTGAGTAAAAAAGTAAAAAAAATGGAGGCAGAAGAAGAAGGTGTAATGCTTGTGGCAAAAGTTGGAGTTTGGCAAAAAATATAACAAAGAAACTACGAAAAAGTGCTGAACAGTGGATTTTGGATAGAAGTACATTGAGAAGAATTGAAGAGCGAACAGATGTGAGTTTTTCAAGTAAATGGAGACAGGTACAGAAGTATGCTGATTTGATATGCAGTCCTTTGGAAAGAGATTTTAGTAAAGCAAGTAAAGTTCTTTTACTAGATGCCACTTTTACGAAAATCAAAGGTAGAGATGTAACAATTCATATTGCTTATGATACAGGAATAGGAGTAGTTGATTACTGGATAGATGAAACTGAGAATAAAACAGCTTACAATTATATTTTAAGGCGATTGGAAGAGAAGGGATATGTTCCAATTTGCGTTGTAAGTGACCGTCATTGGAGCTTGCTTCCAAAAACGAAAGAAAGGAACCTTCCTCATCAGTATTGTTTATTTCATTTATTGCAAGAACTTAGAATAAAACTCACGAGGAGTAATACAGCTAAACCACAGGGTAAAAATGCCGTATTGTATTCAAGAATTAAGTGGATTATAAAAACAAAAGATATAAATAAACTTCCGGAAAAAATTAATTTTTTTAGGAATAAAACATTGCCTGTATTTCAGAACAAACAAAGTATTTTGAAGTGGTTTTGGGAAATATTGCCTCATGCAGTTTTGCACCTTTCTTACAAAGAAAATGTAGCTAATACAACTGGTTTACTTGAAAACTTGAACGGTCAAATCAAACAAAGAATTAAAACGTTTAGAGGTGTAAAATCAGAGAATTCATTGTATAAACTACTGAAAATACTCTTTTATTTTAGAAAATACAAATGACAGACACATTTTTTGCAACAGTGCCTGTATCTATTTTTTGATTATTTTTGTCATGAATGATAAAATTGTTTCATTTGTTCCAGTTTAAAAGTTAAGGCAAATGAGAAAATAATTAAAAAAATCAAAAGAAATGAATATTCTTCTCGAAGATGCAACTGTAAATGATTTAAATAATAAAATTAGGCTTCAAATATGGAACCTTAAACCTCATCTACCTCCTTGTTAAATAATTTCTACTAAATTTAATTATTGAGCAACCCAAAATGGTTGCTCTTTTTTTGTTTAGAATTAAAATCATTTTTATGAAATTAAACTTAAAATATTGGAGCTTATTATATTCACTGCTGTTTCTTTTTGTTTTTTTCTTTTTTGCTGAATATAAAAAAGTTTATTCTCAATTTTTAGAAATTCATTATTTAGATGTTGGACAAGGTGATGCAAGCTTAATCATAACTCCGGAGAATCAAAAAATCCTCATAGACACAGGACCTGTCGGAAATTTAAATCAAAAGTTTAAAAAATATCTTTCTTTTTTTGATAAAGAAATTGATCTTTTTATTTTAACTCATCCCGACTCTGACCACATCGGAGATGTTTTCAATCTTTTAAAGAGTTTTCAAATTAAAAAAATTGCTTTACCACAAAATTTTCAAAACAAAACTAATTTTAACCTTTTGTTAAAAGAAATTAATAGAAAAAATATCCCTGTTTTGTTTGTTAAACAAAACAATGATTTACAAATAGGTCAAAATACTTTTATAGATTTTATTTACCCTTTTTCAAATTCGTCAATACAAGAACAAAATGAATTTAAAAATTCTTCCCTCGTGTTTAAGATTCAATATGGTCATGTTTCATTTTTTTTCAGCGGAGATGCAGAGAAAAAACAAGAAAAATTAATCGTATTAAGCAATTTTAATTTAAAGTCAAATGTTTATCAAGCTGGACATCATGGAAGCAAAAGTTCTTCAAATCAATTTTTTATCCAAAATATTCAACCGCAAAAGACTGTTATCTCCTCTTCAAAAGATAACCCATTTGGTCATCCTCACGAAGAAATCATTTTACGCTTGAAAAAACTAAAAAGCGAAATTTATCAAACTTCAAAAGAAGGTGATTTAAGTTTTTATACAAACGGAAAAAATATCTGGAAAAAGTAAAAAAACTCTTTTTAGACAATTCTAGACAATTGAACAGTGTTGGAATATGATTTGATCAACTTAATAATTTAATTTGAAAAATTGAAAGTCATTCTTCTTGCCGCCGGACAGAGCACTCGTCTTAAACCAATTAACGACAAAGTTTTAATCCCTTTTTGTGGTAAAACGCTATTAGAACATCAAATAAATATTATTTCCAGTACCGGTTTGGATAATTTTATTGTTGTTGGAAATA
Source organism: Candidatus Altimarinota bacterium (assembly GCA_028279865.1). Lineage (GTDB taxonomy): Bacteria > Patescibacteriota > Gracilibacteria > JANQMV01 > JANQMV01 > JANQMV01. The sequence goes on from JANQMV010000011.1 coordinate 2,383, forward strand.
AATATAATCTTTCTAAGATTAAGGAAAAATGTCATAAGCTTTCCGGTAATTTTTACTTTGCCGAACAAAAAGATTTGAGTACCGGAATGTCCGGATGTATTTTGGCAGCAGAACCTTTTATTGAATCAAATGAAGATATTCTTGTTGTAAGTACAAATGATTTAGTAGAAGAAAATGCTTATAAATTGATATTAGAATCAATTCACCGTCGACCAAAAGCATCCTTACTTCTTGCAAAAAAAATAAATAAATATTTCCCCGGAGGGTATTTAAAGATTGATTCCAACAATCAAATCAATTCAATAATAGAAAAACCAAAAGAAGGTCAAGAACCAAGTAACTTAATTAATCTTGTTGTTCACTATCATTACAACGCTCAACTCTTTTTAAAGGAATTAAAAAGGACAAAAAGTGTAAAAGATGATTTATATGAAGTAGCTATTGATTCACAAATCAAAAAGGGAGTCGAATATTTTGCTGTTCCATATAATGGTTTTTGGCAAGCAGTTAAATACCCTTGGCATATTTTAGAATTACAAAAATACTTTCTGGAAAATATTCACTCGCACATTGATTCTAGTGTTTTCTTAGCAAAAAATGTTACAATTCACGGTCATGTATATTTAGGTAAAAATGTTAAAATTTATGAAAATAGTATAATTAACGGACCTGTTTATTTAGGAGATAATACTGTTATTGCTAATAATTCATTAATTCGTGATTCCATTATAGGAGAAAATTCTGTAATTGGTTTTAATACGGAAATTGCGCGCAGTTATTTAAATCAAAATATTTGGACACATAAAAACTATATTGGTGATAGTGTGATTGATAAAAATGTATCTTTTGGAGCAGGTTGTGTTACAGGGAACTTACGTTTTGATGAAAAAAACATAAAAGTGAAAATTAAAAAGCAAAAAATAAATTGTGGAAAAAATAAAATAGGTGCATTTATTGGTGAAAATGTACGCCTAGGTATTAATACAAGCTTAATGCCCGGTATTAAAATAGGTAAAAACTCTTTAATTGGAGCAGGTTTACTAATTGACCAAGACATTCCGGAGAAGTCTTTCGTAAAGCAAAAAATTCAAAATATCGAAGTAATAAAAAACATTGCTCAAAACAGTTTACCGGATAGGGAAAATTTTAAACAAAAAATTTAAAAGAAATTCTCAAATTTTTAATTTTTTCCACAATCAAAAACTTAAAAAATTGTTATAATATTATAAATATAAACAAATAAATTTTGTTTAATTTTATTTAAAGGTTTTATAAATAATTTAAAAAAAGTTTTACAAAAGTTTTCCACATGTTTTTCAATTCAGTTTTTTATACATGTTCAATTTTTTTGTACTCTTAGACGATACCGACAATTAAAGAAAAAATGATTTTTTTACCTATTTATAAAAATTTAAATAAATAATTCATTTTTTTATTTCAAAATATTAAAAAATAAGAGTTTTTATTATTTAATCAAAAAAAACTTAAACTATAATTATAACATAAAAAATAAAATTAAAAAACAACACTCTATATACTACTTTTTTATTTTTTATAAATAATTTAAAACAACCAATAAAGAAAATGTGTGGAAAAGAAAAATACAAATAATTAGGTTGATTTTTTGTTTAAAAATAAATATATTCTTTTTAGTTAAGACAAAATCAATATGAGATTAGTTTGTGAACAAAAAGAGCTTTTAAAAGGCTTGGTAATTGCAAGTAAAGCTATTAGTTCAAACAACACATTACCAATTTTAAACAATATTTTAATTAAAGCAGAAGGACAAAAGCTTTATTTTTCAGCTACAAACTTGGAAATAGCTGTAGAATATTACATTAATGCAGAAATTAAAAATGAAGGAGTAATCACTATTCCTTCAAAGATTATCACAAATTACATCAATTTTTTAAAAGACGAAAAAATTGAATTAAACTCCAAAGAAAGTAATTTATTAATTAAATCAAGTAACTCTAGCACAGAAATTAATGGACTTCCGGCAAGTGATTATCCTTCAATTCCAAAAACCGAATTAACTTCACAATTTAAAATTAATAGTAAAAAATTAAAAGAAGCTATTAAAAAAGTAGTTTTTGCAGCCTCAGTTTCAAGTACAAGACCTGTTTTATCTGGAGTTTATCTAAATATTGTAGATGATAAGCTCAAACTTGTTTCAACAGATAGCTATCGCTTATCAGAACAAAAAATAACTTTAGAAAATAAAACCGAAGAGGAAATAAAAAGTATAATTCCTGCGAAAACTATTCATGAATTATTACGTTTAATTGAATTAGAAGAAGCTATTGAAGAAATCGAAATTATCAATTCACCAAATCAAATTCTATTTAAGATTGGAAATATCTTACTAACTTCTCGTTTAATTGAAGGTGTTTATCCTGATTATGAACAAATTATTCCCAAAGAAACAAAAACAACAATTGAATTAAATGCTGAAGAATTCATCTTAACTCTAAAAAGAATAAACCTTTTTGCAAAAGAAAATAATAATAACATTACACTTGAAATTAATAAAAAAGGTGAATTAAAAACCAGTACTTCAGTAACACAAATAGGTAAAGAAGAGTCAGTTATGCAAAGTAAAATTAAAGGTGAAGAAAATAAAATTGCATTAAATTCACAATACCTTTTAGATATATTAAACAATTTAAATGAAGAAAATATAGTTTTACAAATTAATGAAAAAATAAACCCTATTATTGTTAAAACAAAAGAAGAAGAAGATTTTTTGCATATTATTATGCCTCTAAAAATATAATTAATTTAAAAGTTGGATTTTAAAAATTTTTTTCCTCAAGATTTACACAAAAATCTTGTGGATGATTTTCAGAAGTTGAAAAAAAATATAATTTCAGGTGTTGGTAATAATACTTCTAAAGTATTTTTTTTAAGTAAGATATTAACTTTATTTCAAGAAAGTAAAAATATTCTTTGGATTGTTCAAAATGAAGAACAAGCAATTGAAATCAATAAAATACTTCATAATTTTACACAGATAAAAACACACCTTTTTATTCCTGATAAAACAGAAAATAAAATAAAAAAAAGAAATCTGGAAATTCAAACAATTATAAATTTAAATAACCTTAAAACTGATAAGCTTAATATTACAATCACAACACTGGAAGAAGCTAATTTAAAAGGAATAAAATATTCTCAAATTCAAAATGAAGCTTTACAAATCAATAAAAAAGAAAAATTTAATTCAGTAGATTTATTTAATAAAATTATTGAACTGGGTTACAAACATTCTCAAGAAAAACACCTCAAAAAAGGTGAATATTATAAAACAGGAGATGTTTTAAGTATTTTTCCTCTTAATTCAGAATATCCGGTCAAAATTGAAATTGATTTTGAAGAAATAGTAAATATTTGGACATATAATTCTGAGAAAAATAACGAAATTTTAGAACATTTTAACAATTTAGCTATCTTTCCTATTGAACTTAAAAAGCAAAAAAAAATAGAATTAATTAAAAATTTAACTGAAAATAACTTTTTAATTTTAGACGAAATAGATGAAATAGATGATAAATTTGAAAAAAAACTGGAAGATTTAGAGTTAAGTCAATTAATTTTTACATCTTTTCCTCGTGATGTTGAAAATTATACACATCTTCGCTATCTTTCCGTTTTAAAATTTTATAATTTATTAGACTTTTTAAATGATTTAAAAGACAAGCTTGAAAGAGGCTGGGAAGTAAATATTTTAGTCAAAAAAATTACAGAATTAGAAAATATCCTTAAGGCAGAAAATATTAGCTTTACTGATAAATTAAAAAGCAAAAAACAATTAAAACTTACTAAATTACCGGAAAATAAATTTATTCCGTCCTCTTTTCAAAATCCTGATAAAAAAATTGCCTTAATTACCGACAAAGAGCTTTATAATTTAAAGAAAAAAAGTAAAAACAAAAATTTTGACACCCTGCAAATGGAGATACTAACTTCATTGCGTGAGGGAGATTTTGTTGTTCATTTTGATCATGGTATAGGTAAATTTATTGGAATAAGACAAATTGAAATTGAAAAAAACACAAGAGAATATTTGGAAATTCATTATTTGGAAGGAGATAAACTCTTTGTTCCCATTGACCAAGCAGACAAGGTTTCTCGTTTTATTGGAGGAGAAGATAATGTTAAAGAGCCTCGTTTAAGCCGCTTAGGAGGAACTGACTGGAAAAATGTTACACGTAAAATTAAAAAAGAGACTCAAAAAATAGCCAAGGAACTCCTTAAACTTTACGCAAAAAGAGCTCAAGCAAAAGGAACGGCTTTTCTGAAAGATAACAAAAATCAGAATAAATTTGAGGAAACTTTTCCATATGAAGAAACACCTGGTCAAATTAAAGCCATTCAGGATACAAAAAAAGATATGGAAAAAAAATCTCCAATGGATAGATTGGTTTGTGGAGATGTTGGGTTTGGTAAAACAGAGGTTGCGCTCAGGGCAGCTTTTAAAGCAACTCAAAGCAATAAGCAAGTTGCTTTAATTTCACCAATTACAATTTTAACCGATCAGCATTACAAAACTTTTAAGAAAAGAATGAAAGATTTTGATATAAAAATTGAAATGCTTTCACGTTTCCGAACACCGGCAGAACAAAAAAAAATCATTCAGGATTTAAAAAAAGGTAAAATTGACATTATCATTGGAACTCACAGACTTTTACAATCTGATATTGAATTTTTTGATCTTGGTTTGGTAATCATTGACGAAGAACAACGTTTTGGTGTGAAGCAAAAGGAGCGCTTAAAATCTTTTAGAGCATCAGTCGACGTTCTAACTCTAACAGCTACACCAATTCCCCGAACTTTAAATATGAGTCTTCATAAACTAAGAGATATTACAACAATTACAACACCTCCTCCGGGGCGTCTACCTATTATCACAGAGGTGCGTAAATACAGTGATCGATTAATTAAAGAAGCAATCGAAAGAGAAATAGATCGCAATGGGCAAGTTTATTTTTTACATAATAGAGTGGAAACAATTGAAGCAATTGCTCACAAACTTGGTCAACTAATCCCCAAAGCAAAAATTGTTGTAGCACATGGACAGCTCGGTCCAAATGAACTTGAAAAAAGAATTTTAAAGTTTAAAGAAAAAGAATGTAATGTGCTTGTTTCTTCAACAATTATTGAAAACGGTATTGATTTGCCAAATGCAAATACATTAATTGTTAATAACACGGAACTATTTGGCTTAAGCCAACTTTACCAACTAAGAGGAAGAATTGGTCGAGGAAAAAAACAAGCTTATGCTTATTTTTTATATCATACCCAAAAACTCAAAACAGATGCACGCAAAAGATTAAAAGCTATTGTAGAAGCTTCGGAACTTGGTAGCGGTTTTCAAATAGCAATGAAAGATCTTGAAATTAGGGGCGCCGGAGATGTTTTAGGTGCGAATCAACATGGCTCAATAAATATTGTAGGTGTTAATCATTTTATTAGATTATTAAACCAAACAATTAGCGAAATGAAGGCAGGAAATGAAGACGATGAAACGAAAGCCAAAGAAGATGTTCAAATTGAAATCCCTATAGACGCCTATATTCCCAATAATTATATAAGTGATGCAAAAGAAAAGATTTTAACTTACCAAAGAATTGCCAGTATAAATGATTTCAAAAAACTAACAGAGCTTAAAACAGAAATTATAGAAGAGTTCGGCATTATGCCGGAGGAAACAAGCAATTTATTTAAGGTTATTGATTTAAAATTGGCTGCTAAAAAAGCTAATGTTAAAAGTATTAAAACCATCTCCCAAGGCAATCAAACTAAAGATGTAATCTTAAAAATTACAGACAAAATCACAGCGGAACATATTATCAATCTTTTACAGCACAATCCGAAATGGCAAATCAGCGAAAGTAATTTAAAAATAGATTTGAAGGAGCTTGGCTTTAATTGGATTGAGGGACTTAAAAAGAGTCTTGAAAAATTAAGTCAGAAAATAAAAAAATAGCTTTGTGAGTAAAATGGAAAGAAATCTGTGGCAAACTTTTCTTTGGGGAAAATTCCAAAAACAAATTGGAAGAAAAACATGGTTTTTAAAAAACACTGAATCCCAGTTATTGGCCATTAAACATCCATTAATTTTTGGTTATAGTTGGATTGATATTCCCAGAGGACCCTTAGGAGAGGGGATTAAATGTCAAAAACTAATTAAAGAACTAATTCAAAACACACACAATGATGATGTTGTTTTTATTCGCTGTATGCCCAAAAAAAACTGCAAAAAAATGAAACAAAAATTCAAAATGTATCCGGCTCATGCCAATCATCATCCGGAAACAACATTAAAAATTAATTTAACAAAATCTGAAGAACAAATATTAAAACAAATGAAACCAAAGGGACGTTATAATATTCGTTTGGCAGAAAAAAAGGGGGTAACGGTAAAAAACTCCAGAGATGTTAATAAATTTTTTAAATTAATTCAGGAAACAACAGAAAGAAATCAATTTTGGGGACATTCTCAAGAATATTATAGAACAATGCTGGAAGTTTTCGGTCAAAAATCGCAATTATTACTGGCAAAGTATCAAGGAGAAATAATCGCAGGCGGGATTTTTATTTATCAGGAGAAAGAAGGCATTTATTACTACGGAGCTTCAAGCAACAAATATCGCAACGTAATGGCCCCGTATTTAATTCAGTGGAAAGCAATAAAGGAAGCAAAAAAAAGAGGTTGTGAGCAATATGATTTTTTAGGAATTTCTCCGGCAAAATCGAAGAAAAATCATCCCTGGAAAGGGGTAACAAATTTTAAAAAAAAATTCGGCGGATTTATAGAAAACTATGAACCTGCACAAGAAATTGTTTTAAAACCTCTACAATATAAAGCTCTTGTCACAATGAAAAAGCTTAAGAAGTTGATAAAATAAAAAACGGTTTGTTTGATTTTAAATTATCTATATAATAACTCCGATTAAGACTTAATATGCAATCACAAAAACTATATCTCATCCTTGAGGATGGAAACATTTTTCCTGGAGAAAGTTTTGGACACCATGCTGAAACTGACGGAGAAGTGGTTTTTAATACAGGTATGACAGGTTACGAAAATACCCTAACAGACCCCTCTTACCGTGGACAAATCCTAACAATGACCTATCCTTTAATTGGTAACTATGGAATTCCCTCTCAAGAAAAAGATGAATTCAATCTACCTAAATTTTTTGAAAGTGAAAAAATTCAAGTTAAAGGTTTGGTTGTAGCAAATTATTCTCCAAATTCGCATCATTGGAAGAAATCCCAAACACTGTCAGAATGGTTAAAAGAGAATAAAATACCGGCAATTACGGGAATAGATACCAGGAGGTTGACGCAAGTTTTAAGAGAAAAAGGAACAATGTTAGGTAGAATTTCTGTTAATGCAGAAGTAAATAGTTCTGAAAAAATACAAGATCCTAATTTAGAAAACCTTGTTGCAGAAGTCAGTTGTCAGAAAAAACAAGAATTTATTTTGTCTGATGCAAATAAAACCATTGCTTTAATTGACTGTGGAGTAAAAGTAAATACTTTACGTCATTTTAGATCCAGAAAAATTAATGTAATTAGAGTGCCTTGGGACTATAATCTGAGCGATTTAAAGATTGACGGATTAATGATTTCAAATGGTCCGGGAGATCCTAAGCTTGTTGATAAAACACTGGTTAATATCAACTATGTTTTAAATAAAAATATTCCTACTTTTGGCATTTGTATGGGTAATCAATTATTAAGTTTAGCTGTCGGTGCAGATACATATAAATTAAAGTATGGACATAGAGGAGTAAACCAGCCTTGTATAAATTTAGAAACAGGCAAATGTTATATTACTAGTCAAAATCATGGATTTGCTGTTAACGCAGAAACTTTGCCTCAAGATTGGAAAGTTTCTTGGGTAAATGCTAACGACCAAACAGTTGAAGGGGTCAAACATGCTTCTAAGCCATTTTCTTCGGTACAATTTCATCCAGAAGCTTGTCCCGGACCGGAAGATACTGAATTTTTATTTGATGAATTTGTAGAAAAACTATAATTCTACTTAAATAAAATTAGCCCAAAACAGAAGGCACAAAAACTCTTTAACCTTTTGATCCACAAAAGTTCATTTATAATATTTTATTTTTGCCAGCGTTCTAATTTTGGAATGCCTCTTGTGAAAATCCAAGCGATAATGCCGTTCATACCATCTTCTTTCATTTTTTGAATACAAAAAACCTGCATTTTTTTTGCGGTATCAATTTCTGGATTTAAAAATTTACCCTTTTCATAACAAAAAGAGCAATATTTGTTACTTTTTGTTCCATCTTTTTGGGAACCACCTTGTTCAGGATCATACTTAAAAGGCATTCCACAACTTTGGCAGTTTTTATATTTATTTTGCATAGATCTATTATTAATTTATATAAACATTCTTTTTAATTTTTTTGGCGGAGAGAGGGGGATTCGAACCCCCGGTCCCGATTTATCGGGACACACGCTTTCCAAGCGTGCTCCTTCAGCCACTCGGACATCTCTCCTTTTTAGTCTAAATAATTGCAGAATACAAGATACAATTTATATATGAAAATTAGCAAGACAAAACACAATATTGCCTTATTATTGGAGATTTATTCTATTGAACAAACTCCACTTCTCTCTCTAATTTAACCTGAAATTTCTCTTCTACCAAATGGGCTAACCTCTCACTTAATTTCATCAAATCCGTAAAAGTTCCTTTACCCGTATTTAGCAAAAAGTTAGCATGCTTGTCCGAAACCATAATTCCGCCTTCCTGCATTCCTTTTGCTCCGACTTGATCGAGTAAATATCCTGCCGACATGTTCAGCGAAGGGTTTTTGAAAAAACTACCGGCTGACTTTCCAACAGGCTGTTTTTCCCTACGCCAAAACGCTATATCTTCCCTCACTTTTTTAATTTCTTCACCCGAACGCTCTTTTAATTTTAATGTTGTAGAAAGAACAATCGCTCGATTGCTATGCAAAAGACTATTGCGATAACCAAATTTAAAATAACCTGGATCAACAATTTTAGGCTTAGGTATAGTTAAATTACTTGGATCAAGTAAGCGCATCGTATCTAACTCAACCTCTCGAGGTACCTCAAAAACTAAAGCAGACTCAACAAATTTACTAATTTCCGTACCGTGTGCTCCGGCATTATTATAAATCGCACCACCAACACTCCCCGGAATTCCAAACAGTCTCTCCATACCTCCTAAATTAATTTTCTCTGCTTCCAAAATCAATGCGCTCAAAGATAAAGCTGTTTCAACCACAGCGATGTTTTGCTGAAAAGTAAAACGCTTGGCAGTATAGCGGATGACCAAACCGTCATATCCTTCATCCGGAAAAACCACATTGCTTCCCATGCCAAGTACAAAAATCTTTTGCCTATTTGTAATGCCCCAGCTATAAAGTTCCAAAAAGTGTTCAATACTATTAGCCTCTGCAAAATAACGCGCCACTCCGCCTATACCGAAGGTGGTATAGAGTTTTAAGGGAATGTGTTCTTGAATTAGCGGATGCAAGGGAAGTTGAAAGTTAAAAGTACAAGGTAGAAAAGAAGAGAATCTTCCTTGAGGGAGACACAGAGGGTGTAGCTTGTTAGTTTTAGAATCTAACCATATGCTTACTTTTGTAAACTTTTTATTTTGTTTTTGCTAAAAAACAGATAAGCTTTCTTTACAATTGGCGCTTGCGCTCCCCGTTTCTTTCTTGAAGTGGGGTTATTATGGTAAATTAAAAGAAAGCAAGAAGTCTAATGAAGAATAAGCACGCCTACACCCCCCTGCCCTCAAGGGGGGTTTTCAATTATCATTTATAATTTCTCCAATCCCTTTTTAATTCTCTCCAAGCTCGTCTCTTTACCCAAAACTTCCGCAACTTCAAACACTCCCGGAGAAAATTGCTCACCGGTTAAAGCAACACGTAATGGCCAAAGCACATGTCCGTTTTTAACCTCAATTTTTTTTACCAATGCGATTAAAACCTCTTCCAGATTCGCCTGATTCCATTCTGAATGATCAATTGCTTCCAACTCAGGTAAACTGTTTTCAATTGCCATTTTTGCAACTTCCAAATCTACTTTCATTTTTTTGTGCAAAAATAATTCTGCTTGGTAATCAAGCTCATCAACCAGCATAAAACGTAATAAATCCGGTGCCTCAGAAAGGAGCTTAATTCTCTCATGAACTAAAGGAACATATTTTCTCAACTCTGCTTTGTCTGCTTTCAAACCTACTTTTTCCAAATAAGGCGTAATTTTTTCAATTAATTCATCCACCTCCAAATTACGCAAATAGTAACCATTGAGCCAATTGAGTTTTTCTAAATCAAACACGGCTCCACCTTTATGCACACGTTCCAATGAAAAGGCTTCAACCAATTCTTCCAAAGAAAAAATTTCTTTTTCATCCGAAGTATTCCATCCCAGTAATGCCAAGAAATTAATCAAAGCTTCCGGTAAATAACCTTCGTCTAAATAATCATCAACCGAAACTTTATTTTTACGCTTACTTAACTTACTTTTGTCTTGATTGAGAATCAGTGGTAAATGTGCAAATTTGGGAAGATCCCAGCCAAAGGCTTCGTAAACCAAGATTTGCTTTGGTGTGTTGGGAATATGATCTTCTCCGCGAATCACGTGTGTGATTTCCATCAAATGATCATCTACGGCAACAGTGAAATTATAAAGTGACTGATTCAGGTTTTTGGCAATGACAAAATCTGCTAATTCTTTGGTATTGGTTTTATTTTCTCCACGGACCAAATCATTAAAAATAATTTCTCTATTTTCCGGAACTTTGAGACGAATCACTGCTTTTTCTCCATTTGCAACTCGCTGCTTGGCTTCCTCTGCATCAAGATTTCGACATTTTCCTGAATAACGTGGTGGTAATTTTTGTTTTTGTTGTTCTTCACGTTCTTGATCAAGTTCTTCCTTCGTACAAAAACAATAATATGCATCTCCTGATTCCAAAAGTTTTTCCAGTTGTTCACGATAAATTTCAGCTCTTTCTGATTGTCTATACGGCGTAAATTCACCCCCCGCATGTACTCCTTCGGTTCCCAAAATTCCTAATTTAGTTAAACCGGAAATAATATTTTCTTCATATTCTTTTTTACTTCTTTCTCTGTCGGTGTCTTCACTACGATAAATCAAAGTACCTCCGTTTTTCTGTGCAAAAAGGTAATTGTAAAGTGCCGTCCGCACTGTGCCGATGTGAAGTAAGCCTGTTGGAGAAGGGACATTACGAACGCGAATGTTTTTAGACATTGTTGAATTTTATTAGATTATATTGAAAATTGTCATCTCGACCGAAGTGATTTTATGCTTTTAATACACAAAGAACAACCCTACTTCTTTTTAGCCACAAACCGTAACGTAGTGGAGAGATCTCTTTAAGTAAGTATTTTCTTTGATAAATCATCCCAAGCCGGATTCGTCATTTTAATTAAATCTTCTTTCTTTTTCCTATTCCATTTTTTTAGCTGTTTTTCTCTTTCAATGGCAGCATTAACATCATTCGTTTCTTCATAATAAACTAACCTGTTGCAACCATATTTTTTCGAAAAGCCTTTATAGAAACCTTGTTTATGTTGTTGGATTCTTTTGATCAAATCACTTGTGAACCCAATATACAAAGTGCCTGAAGTGCTGGCTACTATGTAAACGTAATAATTGTGAAGTTTTTGCATAATTTGGCTTAAAGGGATTTCTCCACTCTGCCCCGTACAAATTAATTTAAAAGGAAGCGAGGCTCCGGTCGAAATGACAAAAATACTACGGATACAAAAATCAACAAATCCTTAAATTGTTTCATGCAATAAAAATAAAAAGCTAAAGGCTAACAGCTAACAGCTAGAGGCTTCTATTTAACATAATCCTTCCACGGTTTAATCTTTAAATCATCCTCACCATATAATTCTAGCGAACGTGCTAACACATCAGCGATTTGAATATTTGTAATCAATGGAATGTTGTAATCAATGGTATAACGACGGATTTTGTAACCATCTGTAATTTCGTCATGCGAGCTGTTACGTGGAACATTGATTACTAAATCAATTTTATTTGTTGTTAAATATTCTTCAATATTCGGTGCTTGCTTATCTGAAATTTTATGTAACTTTTCACACTCTACCCCTTCTTGTTTCAAGAAATCACAAGTTCCCGGAGTAGCAAAAAGATTGAAGCCAAGTTGTCTAAATTTCTTCGCAGCTTTCACCGCCTTCGCTTTTTCTGTCGTACGCCCCACTGAAAGTAAGATGTTTTTTTCCGGAATACGGAAACCAACTGAAATCATTGATTTCAAGAAAGCCTCTTCCATCGTTTCACCAAAACACGCTACTTCTCCTGTTGAAGCCATTTCTACCCCCAGTGTCGGGTCAGCTCCCTTAAGTCTCGAGAATGAAAATTGTGGAGCTTTGAGTCCAACATAATCAAGATCAAGCGTATTGTAATTTGCTTTTCTGTATTCAAGTGGCTTCACTCTATCAAGCATCGCGTCTGTCGCGATTTCAATAAAATTATGTCCCGTTACTTTGGAGACAAATGGGAAACTACGACTCGCACGTAAATTAAGCTCGATTACTTTAATGTAATTATCTTTCGCCAAAAATTGAATATTAAATGGTCCGGTAATTTTCAATGCTCTAGCAAGCTTTTTCGTAATTATGCGAATTTTTCTAATTGTTTCCAGGTAAGTTTTTTGCGGAGGAAGTACAATTGTTGCGTCTCCTGAGTGCACTCCGGCATTTTCGATATGTTCTGAAATTGCCCAGATTAGTCTATTACCATCATGTGCTACCGCATCCATTTCAATTTCCCTTGCCCCCACTTCAAATTTAGAAACAACTACCGGCGCATCCGAAGAAATATTCGCTGCTTTAAGTAGGTAAGTTTCTAATTCTTTCTGATTATGCGCTACACTCATCGCTGCTCCGGAAAGTACGTATGAAGGACGGATTAGTACCGGATATCCTACTTTATTCGCAAAATCTTCAGCTTCTTGCATCGTGGCAAAAGCTTTCCATTCCGGTTGATCAATACCAAGTTCATCCAGTAAGGCACTAAATCTATCTCTGCTTTCCGCATTATCAATGCTGTCAGTTGAAGTACCCATCACATTCACACCATTTGCATCCAAGCGTGTCGCCAGGTTATTTGGAATTTGTCCCCCCATCGAAAGTACAAGTCCTCCGGGATTTTCCAAATCATGTACATCTAAAACTCTTTCAAGCGAAAGTTCGTCGAAATAAAGTTTATCGCACTCGTCATAATCCGTAGAAACTGTTTCTGGGTTATAGTTAATCATGACTGTCTCGTGTCCATCCTTTGCTAGTGTTTTCACTGTATTTACACAACACCAGTCAAACTCAACCGAACTACCGATACAGTATGTTCCCGAACCAAGCACAATTGTTTTTGGTTTGCCGTCTGTTGAACCAAATTCTACGTCATGTTCATCTCCATGATAAGTGAGATAAAGGTAGTTAGTTTGGGCAGGGAATTCCGCTGCCAAAGTATCAATTTGTTTTACAAAAGGCGTAATCCCTAATTCTTTTCTCAAGGTTCTCACTTCAATTTCTTTCATCTCAGATTTTTTCAAATAGTTTGAGATCTGAGAATCGGAAAATCCAAGTTTTTTCGCTTCTGCAAAAATGCCTCTTACGTATTCTTTGTCTTCCAGCTTAGCCGGTTCGCGCAGCGTTTTAATTTCTTCTTTATAATCTACAATGTTTTTTAATTTTCCTAGGAACCAAGGATCAATGCCGGTAATTTTATGAATTTGTTCAATGGTGTAGCCTTCGCCCAAAGCACGCGCCACGGCAAAAATTCTTTTTGGAGAGGGGTTTGCCATTTCATGCTCAAGATCTTCAAAAGTGAAGCTACGTGTCGACAGACCTGATGCACCGATTTGAAGCATCCGCAGTCCTTTTTGAATCACTTCTTCAAAGCTGCGTCCGATTCCCATAATTTCTCCGACCGATTTCATTTCCGAACTAATTTCATGGCTTACTTTACGAAACTTATCCAAGTCCCAACGAGGAATTTTTACAACCAGATAATCCAGTGCCGGTTCGAAGTCGGCTGTGGTGATTTGGGTTACACTGTTTTTGAGGTCAGGTAGGAAGTGCCCTAGGGCTAGTTTGGCTGCGACGTAAGCTAGTGGGTATCCGGTTGCTTTGGATGCTAGGGCTGATGAGCGGGAAAGACGCGCATTTACTTCGATGACGCGGTAATCTTCGCTGTTTGGATCAAGGGCATATTGGATATTACATTCTCCGACGATGCCGAGATGTTGAATTGTTTTTCTGGCGAGAGAGCGAAGTAATTGGTATTCGCTGTCGTTGAGAGTTTGGCTGGGTGCGACTACGATTGATTCTCCGGTATGGATTCCAAGCGGATCGAAGTTTTCCATGTTACACACGGTAATCACGTTTCCGTTGGCGTCCCTAACCACTTCGTATTCCAGCTCTTTCCAGCCTTTGAGGCTTTCTTCTACGAGAATTTGATCTGAATTTGCAAAGGCTTTTTTGGCTAAATCTTCGAGCTCTTCCTTGTTGTCGGCAAAGCCTGATCCTTTTCCTCCGAGGGCGAAGGCAGCGCGGATAATCAGCGGAAATCCGATTTTTTCTCCTGCCTCCATGGCTTCTTCAAAGCTTTCACAAGCGAAGCTTTTTGGGTATTTTACGTTGATTTCGTCGAGTGCTGCGTTGAATTTTTGGCGATCTTCGGTCATTTGGATTACTTCGACCGGTGTTCCGAGTACTCGGATGTTATATTTGTCTAGGATTCCCCTTTCTTTGAGCTGTGTTCCTGTGTTGAGTGCGGTTTGTCCTCCCCAGGCGAGCATGATGCTGTCGGGTTTTTCTTTTTGGATGACTTTTTCGACAAATTCGCAGGTTACGGGTAAAAAATAAACTTCGTCAGCGAGGCTTTCAGAAGTTTGATTGGTTGCGATGTTTGGATTGATCAGAACAGTTTTGATCCCCTCTTCTTTGAGGGCTTTGATTGCTTGGCTTCCGGAGTAGTCAAATTCTCCGGCTTCTCCAATTTTAAGTGCTCCTGATCCGAGGATTAGCACTTTTTGCGGCTTTTGAGAGGAGGTCATTTAGATTAGGTTAAATCTTATTCCGCTGTATTGTAGTAAATTTTGTGTATTTGGGGAAGGAGATTTTTTTGGAGTGGGGTTGGTGGTTTTGTGGTTATGTTTTTATCCCTCAGAATATAAATTAGATAGATTGTTAATGTGTTCAGGTAATGCCATTTCTAGCAAAGAAATTAAATCTTCTGCAATATTTCTAAAAGCCTCCATGTCAAAAGGATCTGTGTGAGATTCTAGAGTTAAATGACTATTGTGATTTACGAACATCGTCAAATTTTCTCCAATATCATATCCATTAAATATACTTTTAAGGCTAGGAAAGTCAAGTTTGTAGCCATAAAAGTTACATATTGTCTCTAATATCTTTCTTAAGTCGTTACCAATATTAAATTCATCTACTTCATTATCATGAAACCTTTTGACACGATATAATGCGGTTTGAAATTCAGACATTCTGACCTCCCGTCTTATTTTTTTCATCCTATCATTAAATAATTGGAAATATTCTGCAGAGTGTTTGAATACATTCTGGGAAAGCATATTGAAAAACTGCAAATTATGGGTCAACAAAATAATTTGAGGATTCGGAACATCGCTTGTTTGCTTAAAAACTTCTTTTTGGATTATTTTAGCAAAGTTTTTTAGTAAATCTGAAATACCATAAAAATATGCGTAACCTAAACTACAAATGGGATCATCAATAATAAAAATACTATCTGAAAATCTTGAACTTGAATTTCTTTCGTCAATAGAACTTGCAAGAAAAAAACAAAGACTTATTGCATTTTTTTCTCCCTCACTAATCCTTTCTGTGTTTTTAGATATATTATACTCTCTTAATTTTAGAACAATTAAACTTCCTTTAGATTCAGCTTTATATTTCTTGATTCCTATAATTTCGCTTAGAAAAAGATTAAACAATCTAACGATATTTTCTGCACTCTTTATTTTTGGTAGTTTTAATTTTTCCTTCTCAATATTTTCTTCAATGTTTTTAATCTCTAGATGCCTTGTTTTTTTATCTTGCATAAGATCCATATTCGATTCATACATTTCAACAAGGTATTTTTTACCTATCAACCTACGTAAATCACTTTGCCTTTTTTCAACAGACATGAGTTTCTTATTAATTAAGTTGCACAGTCTTTGGTTATTTAAAATATCTTGATTAATTTTAAGTAAAAGTTTTTTTAATAAAGATAACCTATCTGTTTTCTCAACTTCAGTTTCTGTGTTTTTTTCATACATTAAAAAGGATTCTTTTGGTTCTTGACTCTTTTTAATGAGATCTTCTTTTATCTTGTTTATGCACTTAAGGATTTTTGAAGCATCCAATTCACAATAAGTATCGTCACTTAACCCTAAACTTTTACATCTTTGATTTATTTCAAATTCCAATTCATTGTTTAAATTATTAAGATGTGCTTCCATTAAGTTAAGTTTTTCTATTTCATCATTAATTTTTTTCTCAAAAATAGCCTTTTTTGATTGAACATGCTCCCTATAGGTATCTAAAACCTGCCTTGATGCCTGATTAATTTCCGACCTACAAAAAGGACAATGTCTATTCTTAGAATCATCAAAATATTGTAAACCTGACTCTATCCAATCATTTGCTAAACGTGCTATGTGATTTTTTAACTCGCCTTCTGAAATACTTATAAACGATACTTTTGATGGCATTATATTTTGCAACCAATCATCATCTAACAGATTTTGTATTTCAATATATTTATGAATAATTCTATCTTTTTTGGGATCTAAAGAAGATATTTCATCGAAGAATCTTTTCGCACTTTTGTAGCTTGATTCTTCTTTCTTGTATTCCTGGTATAAGGTTTCATTAAGGTTCTCCATTTTTAGTTCTTTTGTATGTAATAGCCCTTTTGAGTCCCATTCTTTTATTTCCTCTATTTTGACATCCAATTTTTGTTTTAGTTTTTTATTAATTTTTTCAATTTCATTTGTTGCGAATTGCAACTGGTGCTTTAAACCAACAAGGTTATTTTGAGTTTCTCCAAGTTCGATTTCTAGCTCCCCTTCAAAACCTTGTTCCGCAAAATCCCTAGAACAAACTGTTTTGTTTACATAATCTGTATTAAAGACAAGAAGATTATTGCAAAAACTTTGTTCTGAAAATTGCTGATCCTCAAAATCAGAAAAAGAAAAATAAGGATTGATATTATCCTCATCTCCTTTTTCAAGAGACTTAAGGTTTAATAAATATTTATTTTTATGCTCATCCTTAAGAGATAAAGAATAAAGCATTCGAGATAAATTAGTTTTACCTGTTCCATTTTGGGCATAAATAACGTTTTGCTTTGAACTAAAAGAAAAAGCGTTATTCCATTGTATAAAACTTCTTATATTAGAAATATCACTTATTGTTTTTATTTTCATATAATTATTATTAACACCAAAACCTAACTCCTCCCCCACAAAAAAGTCAACCCTTATAAATTTGCGGAAAAATTAAATCTCCACCCCCATCACACCACATTTCTCCAAAGAGAAAGCGGAGAAAAAATTTAAAAAAATATTAAAACACCACCTTAATATTTTTTTATACACAATCAAAAATGATTCCCATTCAATTTTATCAATTTGGAAAACCAGAAGTGATTAAACCGGAAAATTTAGGCACCCTAGAAAAACAAACTGCTGAACTTGAGTTCTTTTTTACTCACCAAGACGATCTCGCAGCTTTTTAGTTTTAGGATTTTTTAAGAACCTTCTTAGTCATCCGATCAAAATCCGACACCAAACCTCGCTCCTGAATCGGCTTAAATTTCTCATACTCAACCGCAGCCTTCCCCTCCGCCTGCTTATGAGAAACCTCCCCCTTACCATCCAAAACCCGATATTCATTAAACTCCAAAAATTTCCCCACACTCTCCGCCAAATCCTCCATTTTCAAAGTCACCCTATTTTCCACAATCCTCTCCAAATAATCAAAATAACCCGAAACCAAGCGCTCCAGCTTCTGAATTTCAGCTTTTTCCAAATAGTTTTTAGCAACAACAACATCAGACTTCACAATCCTGCCAGCTGGAGATTTTTTCCAAGTCTTCAGCCCCATATTTGGCTTACTCGCATCAGCAGAATGAAAAATCTTTTCCGCAGCAGTATTACCAGTAATGGCATAATGAAATTTATTTTGTACCATCGCATAAAAACTCCTGGTAACATCTGATTTAGGATTATAATCAATACTACATTCCGCAAAAATATCCGTAATTTGCTGATAAATTCTACGTTCACTCGCACGAATTGCACGAATACGTTCCAATAATTCCTTAAAATAATCCTTACCAAAATGATGCCCGTTTTTTAAACGTTCATCATCAAGCACAAACCCCTTAATCACAAAATTTCTCAAAGTTTGCGTCGCCCAAATCCGAAACTGCGTCGCCTGATGGGAATTTACCCTATAACCAACTGCAATAATCGCATCCAAATTATAATATTCAATTTCACGCACAACCTCTCTTTGACCTTCTTTCTGAACTGTTCGAATTTTTCGAATAGTTGAATCTTCACTTAATTCCTTACTTTTATAAATTTCTTTCAAATGATAGTTAATGGTATTGGTTTCTACCCCAAAAAGTTTCGCCATTTTCTTTTGCGAAAGCCAAAGTGTTTCATCCTGAAAAAACACATCAATTTTTACTTCACCATCCGACGTAGTATAAAAAAGAATTTCGGATTCCTGAGGAACTAAATCATTGATCATAATTACTTTTTTAAACACAAAACAAACTAACCTGTCCCAAGGTATAAAGTCAACTATTCTTTATTAAATAGGCTTTTACAAAAAATTAATTTTTTGTCGTAAGTGTAAAAACTCTAAAACGGATTAATCGACTCAAAATCATAATCCGCCTGCGCCATCATCTCTACCAAATTTTCAAAAGAAACATCCAACTTCCAATCAAGCTGCTTCTTCGCCTTCGCCGGATCCCCCAACAGAAGATCAACCTCCGCCGGACGAAAATACTTCTCATCAATCTCCACAATCGTCTTCCCTGTATTTTTATCAATAAACTTCTCCTCCGCACCTTTTTTACCATTCGACTCCAAATCAAAACCTAACGCTGCACCACTCTTCAACAAAAATTCACGCACCGAATGCGTCTCCCCTGTCGCAATAACATAATCATCCGGCTGATCTTGTTGCATCATCAACCACATCGCCTTCACATAATCCCCCGCAAAACCCCAGTCACGCTTCGCATCCACATTTCCCAAATACAACTTCTCGTCTTTCTCTAATTTAATCCTTGCCAATCCACGTGTAATCTTTCGCGTCACAAAAGTCTCTCCACGACGTGGCGACTCATGATTAAATAAAATTCCATTACAGCCGAAAATATCATAACTCTCCCGATAGTTCACCGTAATCCAATAACCATACACCTTCGCACACGCATACGGACTACGAGGATAAAAAGGAGTTGTTTCAGACTGAGGTGTTTCGACAACTTTGCCATACATTTCACTTGAGCAAGCCTGATAAAATTTCGTCCTCAAATTCAAATCACGAATCGCATCCAAAATTCTTAAAGTCCCCGTCGCTACAACATCAGTCGTATATTCCGGAACCTCAAAACTCACCGCCACATGACTCTGCGCACCGAGATTATAAATTTCATCCGGATTAATTTTCTGAAGCAAATGACGTACCGAAGAAGCATCCGCTAAATCCCCGTAATGCAAAAAAATCTTTGCATCCTTACTATGCGGATCTTTATAAATATGATCAATTCTCGAAGTATTAAAAGTACTCGCACGACGAATCAAGCCATGCACTTCATAACCTTTTTCCAACAAAAGTTCAGCAAGATATGAACCATCCTGACCTGTAATCCCAGTAATTAACGCTTTTTTCATTCCTATTGGTAATTTATAATTTTAAACTTATAATTTCTAATTCTGCTCCTCCTCATCCGTAATCTCCATAAATGCAATTCCTTTTCCTTTATTATAAACATGCACATACATCTTCATATCGCCATTCATATTGTTAACCCATTCCACAAAGCGGTTTGCCTTCTGGTGTAAGCTTCCGTTTGGATCTTTTTCAATCGTGGCAGTATTTAAATCCAAAATGAAATATTTAAATCCCGCTTCTTTTAATTTGCGTAAGGTAACCAAATCGTTATTACCAAAAAAATCATCCACACACTTAAATTTATCTAACTGAGCGTCTGAAAAAAGACGATGATTGTTGTCCGGAATAAAGTAAGCAATAAATGTACCAATCCGGTAAACTGGTGATATTTCTTGTGTTTGGGCTTCTTTACAGTTCATTGTTTTTTCATTCCACGTTCCTCCTGTCACAATACAAGCAATTTGTCGATAACTTGGTACGATAATATCTACTGTTTGTAAGCCACTTTGTATGCCATAGGCATATTTGATTGTAGCAATATTACCAAATTTCGTACCACGCAAGGCAATCACAGACAAAACAGACAGAATAACCAAACCTCCTGTGGTTATTTTGATGAAAGTTGTTTGGTTTTCATAAAAAAAGTATGCAGTCAGAGCTAAAATGAGGATAAAGCCGAAAATTCCGTACCAAATTACACCATTTCCAACCAACAGCCAGATTAACCAAGACGTTCCTCCCATCACAATAAGGGCTTGCCAAATCTTTTGTTTTTCTTTTTCATAATCTTTTTTGCGCAAAAAGAAAAGAATTAAGCCGAGAGGGGCAAAGCTTAGAAACAAAAAGCTTAGATCAAGATAAAAACCACGTACTGTTGTATTCATTGTGACTTTCCAGGGCAAACTTAAATAACGCATTACTCCTTCGTCATAACCTAGATAACGATCCAGCTCTTCGATACGAGCCGTCCCTTTGCATTCTCCTAGATCTACTCCCATCGCTTTCAAATCAAGTTTGGGTTTTTTCGCATCATAGCCATTTAAGATTGTTGAAATTGAAAGAGTATAATTATGTTCGTGAATATTTTTGAGCATCCAGGGAGTAAAAGCAGCTCCTGTAGAAAGAGCGAAAGTGAAAAAGCAAACAAGCACTTTGGTAAAAATCTTTTTTCGTTTATTTGCAAAAAAGAAAAGGGTACAAGCTAACAAGATAATTCCGGCAAAAGCAATTAGAATAATTTCGTCCGGCAATGCTATGGTAACCTGTAATGCTCTGGCAAGATGTAGGGGAATCCAGGTTAAGAGAAACATACCTAGAGCACCTTTGAGTCCCCACAATTTGTAAAAGAGACCGACTAAAAGACCAAAAATTAATAAAATTGCCGTTGGTTTGATTCCAAAAGCAATTCCGGCAAAAATACCTGAAAGTATTAACCATTTTTTCTGCTTAGATTCTTGTGATGTAAACCACATGAAAAAGCTGTAAACACTAATAATCATAAAAAAGAAAAGCATCATGTCTGTTTTCATGTCAGCATAAGATTGATGCATTGTCATGGGAATGATATAGATCAAAGAGGCAACCATTAACCCGTATTTTGCTTTAAAAAACCTTCGCATCAGTACAACTAAAGCAAAGAGCATTAAAATTCCTCCCCAGAAAGAAACAAACATACCGTTCATTGAAGCCAAGTATTCATTTGTAAAAAAAACAAAAGGCAAGCTTGCGATCAAAAAATAATTATTTGGCGCACCTGCGAGCAGGCTTTGTGTACCCGCCACTTGTTTTGGATAATTCAGATAAACACCCATATCATCCCACCCAATTGGCATCGGGCGGATAAGATCAATCGTGTTGATGACCAAAACAAAACTCAAGGTAATTAAAAAGAAAATTTCGAATGAAAAATAACGAGCCTCAAAAGTAAATTTTTCCAGAAAAAATCTTTTTAGAAAGAAAATAATTTCTTTATAAATCAGCAAGGAAGCAAGAGCAAGTACAAGAATGACATTAGTTGCAGTAATTTGTTTGAACAAACCTAAACAAAAAACAATCACCATAATGACACCTAATCCTATTCCGATTGAGAGCATGCTTTCTCCTAGTTTATTTTCCTCTTTTATTTTGAATTTAAAAAAAGAAAGTATTTTTTTACCAAAAGCAAAACTATAAAGTGTAAATGTAAATAGGGTTAAGTAGACTGTTGCAAGTTTGGAAATTATACTTAAATTTGCGGTGATGAAACTTGCTTCTTTGAAGGGGGGTTCTTTGAGAAACCAAAAGCCTGCAAAAAAAAGCAAAAAAGCCGTGAAAGCAAGCAGTACTTTAAATGGTGTCAGGTTTTTAAAACTGACTTTTTCCTTATCATTATAAGAATGATAAAGCACCCAGCCAACATAGCCAATCGCAACAATTGCTAAAAATTGAAAAATAGATTGTGTTTTGGAAAAAGCAGAGGCTAATCCTGTTGTTCCAAAATATTCAGGGTGATGTGGATTAAAATATTTGTAAGTTACAAAAAGCATCCACGCAATTGCGAATACCTGTAAAATAGGATTGAGTGTTTTTTTCATATTTTTGTTTTAAAAGACTAAAAACATCTTAACCAGTTAACTTTTTAAATTCAAGACAATTGGGTAAACTGGAAACGTTACAAAACAGACAGTTATGACAACAATTGTTACCTGATTGTTTTGGAGCTTCATCATTTTTCTATTTTAGCCGTTTTTTCGATTTATCCGGAATCTTTAACACTGAATTCTGCCTTTATTTTCAGCAAAAATATTGATTACTTTCTTTAACTTAATCTTGAGATGCAAACGATCAATCTTCCCTTTCTAAAAAAAGAGCTGCGCAAGCTAGGCTTAAGTGCTAAAAAAGCCTTTGGGCAGAATTTTCTCGTTAACCAAAATATGCTGCAAAATATTTGTGAAGCTGCTGCAATATCTTCTAATGAAACGATTATCGAAATTGGTCCCGGCCCCGGAGGCTTAACACAATATTTAGTTAAACAAGCACAAAGATTAATCACCATCGAGCTTGACCCTGATATGATTGCTTTATTGCAAAATAATTTGGGCAAGATTGATAACTTGGAAGTTATAAACATCAATGCCCTTGAATATATTCCTAAAGATGAAAATTATAAAATTGTTGCCAATATTCCTTATCACATTACCTCTCCGTTACTCAGGCATTACCTTCTTGAAGTAGACAAAAAACCCTCACAGGTTGTTTTGATGATTCAAGATGAAGTTGCCAGAAAAATTACTGACCCGAAAAATAATTCAGTCCTATCTTTACAAGTGAAAGTTTTTGGAAAACCTGAATATTTGTTTAAAGTTCCTAAAGAAGATTTTTACCCTGCACCAAAAATTGATTCTGCTGTAATTTCGATTAAGGCTTTTGAAAAACCTCTGGTTGCAAAAGACAAATTAGAAATATTTTTTAAAACCGTAAAAATAGGTTTCAGTCAAAAACGCAAAAAATTAATGAATTCTTTTTTAGCCAATGGTCGTTTTGACAAAACAGAGTTAGAAAATATTTTCCAAAAAGCCGGAATTGATTCCAATCGTCGTCCGCAGACTTTGTCAATTGAAGAATGGAAGAATTTGGCGACATTTTTTTAATTTTCTCTCAACACCTTTTTCTGTCATTACATGTTATGATGCATTGAGTTTAATCTACCAGATTAGGCTCTTTTATTTTGTCTTTCTGGACAAGTCAGAAAGACGGTCAAGGAATATCTGATAATTATCAAAAAATAAATATGCCCTCAATTTATCTAAAAGTCGCCCTAATTAGCTTCATCATTGGAATTGGAATTTTGCCTCTCTTGTCGCCCCTTTCAGCAAATTTGGTTGTTATTTTTTTAATTCTAACCTCCATTTTAATTTTCTTTTTGCGTAAGCAAAAAGTTTTAAAACTAGTCTTTATCGCTCTTTTTTTCATACTAATTAGCAGCTTACGCATACAATTGAATCAACACACTGCCACGACACAAACGATTGATTTTTACAATGACACAAAAAAGAAGATTACTTTCATCGGCTACATTTGTGAAGAGCCGGATTTAAGAATTGATAAAGGAAAATATACAATTTGTGCACAAAAAATTATTTTTAAAAACAGTATTCAAAAAACTCAGGGAAAAGTTTTGATAAGTCTGAAGCGTTATCCTGCTTATCAATATGGAGACAAGCTTAAGCTGGTAGGAAGTTTAAAAACACCAGTAGAATTTGAAGATTTTAGCTATCGCAATTATTTATCACGCTATCAAATCTTTAGCGTAATGTATACTCCGCAAATTCAGATTTTGGAGAAGAATACGGGCAATTTGTTCTATGCAAAAATTTTTGCTTGGAAAAAAAAGTTAGAAGACAAAATTAGCCAAATCTTTACCGATCCAAGCAGTAGTTTTTTGGCGGGACTTTTGATTGGTTCTAGAAGAGGTATTCCTGAAAACATTATGGAAGCGTTTAATATAACCGGCTTAACGCATATTATTGCAATTTCCGGTTATAACATTACGATTATCATTGTTTTTATTATGGGGATGCTGAGTTTTTTGCCACGTAAAATAAGTTTTTATATGGCACTTGTTGGTATTGTGATTTTTACAATTTTTGTTGGTGCTTCAGCGGCAGTTGTGCGTGCGGCAATTATGGGTATATTGGGCTTAATTGCTTTGCAAAAAGGCAGACAAACAGATGTGACTCTTTCTATTTTAATTACAGCAACGTTGATGATTGCTTATAATCCAAAGATACTTTGGTATGATGTTGGTTTTCAGTTATCTTTTTTGGCAGTTTTGGGATTGGTTTATATTGCACCTTTTTTTGAAAAATGGTTTGAAAAAATTCCGCAAACACTTGGTTTGCGAGAGGCGTTAATGATGACCTTGGCAGCGCAAGTTACGGCTGTTCCGATTATTTTATTAAACTTTGAGAGACTCTCTTTGATTGCTCCGCTTGCCAATATTCTTGTTGCTCCTTTTATTCCACTGGCGATGTTGTTTGGTTTTATTGCTGTTTTGATCAGTTTTCTTAGTCTTAATTTAAGCCTTTTCTTTGGTTTTTTTGCTTATATTTTTTTGGAAATAATTTTAATCGTAGCGAAATTCTTAGCCAAGGTACCTTGGGCTTCGGTAGAGGTCGAAAATATTAGTGTTTTTATTGTCGTATTTTACTATTTGCTTTTAACATTTTTTGTTTATAAGAAAACAAAAAAATAATAAAGATTATTTTAAATTTTTACTTTATCTATTTACAAGTAAACAAAATTAGTATAGGGTCGCGTTCCTCTTGAACTTCACTGCGTTTGTGCATAGTGCAGAAAGCGCATGATCAAGAGATGTAACTTAAAAATTAAGTCACGGACAAAAAAGAATAAAGATGAGGAATTAGCATGAAGGAAAAAAAAGAATATAAAAACGACTGGAGCTTTGTTCCAATAATAATAATTCCAATAGCAGTTATTCTGCTATTCTGTTTTTTTGGAGAAAAGATAGTTATAACTATTTTTCCTCTTGTAATTATAGTTTTTTGGTTTTTTTGCTATAAAGCGGACGGATTCCGTCACTTAGAGAGCATAAAGCATCAGGCAAGACAGTCTCAAGATGCTGAAATAGGCTAACTTCTGTGACTTAATGTCGCAAGCCCTATTATAAACATAATTTATAATAGGGCTTAAACTTATTTATTTTTCTGTAAAAAAGCACCTGCTAATCCCCAAAAGATCAAAGCAGTGGCGCTATCTTCCCAAGAGTGCAGGAAAAAGGATGCAACCATAATTCCCACCAAACTTAAAAGCAGAGCAAGAGCATAAAAATCTTCAGTTTTATACTTTTGATAAAGCGTTTTTAAGGCAACAACAAGAATAGTAAGATAAATTAAAATACCCAAAATTCCTAATTCAAGAGAGACTTGTAAGTACCAACTTTCCGGCACAAAACCGAGATAATTTTCTGCAAAATGATTAGAAGCAGGTCCTGCATTTCCAAGCCCCAAACCTAGAGGATTTTCTAGGGAAAATTTAATTCCATCAGCCATTCTTTCTGAATGACCTTGGGTAGAAGATGGTCTAAAAACAACCTCATGGAAATAATCCGGCGCAATAAAAATTAAAGCAAAAAGCGTCAGTAAGCCTGACAAAAATAATCCTGCCAAACTATACCAAAGAATTTTTTTATTTTTCACTAAAAGAATTATCGCAACTAAAAACATTGCAGAGAAGCCAAGCCAAGCAGCTCGGGAATAGCTAAAAACTAGAATTAAAAATCCACAGAAAAATAAGCTTAACATCTGAAAAGGCTTGTGATCCTTTTTGCTTGCAACGTTTAACAAGTTTTTAACTTTTAAAACAATTCTTTTGAATAAACTATTTTTCTTTGTTTTGAAAAAACCTTGCAATGCAAGCATTGACAACAAAGGTAAAATTACCAATAAATAACTGCCAAGCTGATTGGGACCGGAAAGAAAAGATTGCACACGACAAGTCTCTGTTCCGCTGATTTTTTGACAATAAGCCAGTGGCTTGTTTGGAGAAAAATGGCTATGTTCCGGAGAGTAGCCAAAATTTGCTAAAAAGTTTTCAGGCAAAACAAATTTTTGCAATAAACCAAAAAGAATCACAATACCCGCACATCCAACTATAATTTTTACCAAGACTTCTAATTGCGCTTTTGAAAAAGAAAATTGTCGAATAATCAAATATAAAATTAAAAATTCAAAATCATACTTTGCACCAAAAATCGAAACCTTCAAATCTTGTGTGATAAAAATTGCGGAAAAAAAGCCGAGTAGTAAATAAGCTAAAACAAAATAATCCAATTTTATAAAACTCAATTTTCGCCTCTTGACTAGTAACTTCCAAACTAAAAATAATCCCAACAACACAATGACAACTTCTTTCCACATGCGTAGAAAAAGCGGAGCAGATGTTGCTGTGTCAAAAAATAGTGCATTCAAAAAAGTAACCAGAAATGCATGAAAAGGAATTAAGGCTAGAAGAGCAGCCAAAAGATAGAAAGGAATTTTGCCAGTGTAATTTTTCATTTTTTAAAAGTAAAAAAGCTGGTTCAACCTTGTAGGTTGAACCTAAAATATTTAACCCAACCTCAAGATTTCGATTTTAGTAGGCACTTTACTCGAAGAGGACCACATCCAGTCTTCAGGTTCGTGGACATAAAGTTTCTTTACAGGATTAAAGTGAATATATTCTATTTTTTGTTGTAAAAACTTTTCACTATTAATCAGCTTGGGGAAATTATTTTCTTCCCAAAATTGATATTTACCATCTTTTTCAAAAAGTTTGAGTAAATTAGGTTCATTTTCCAAAATACTTTGCTTAAATTTTTTAGATAAAAAAGTTTTCATGCTACCAATTACATTCGCTAAATCAGGAGCACTGGTAATAAAATGAAGGTGGTTTAGCATAAAAACAAATGCATAAACTTTTAAGCCTTTTTCCTTTTGGCAATAAACAAAAGAGTCTTCTAAAAGTTGAAATCTTTGATAACGATCGAAAAGATAATACCAGTTTTTAACGGTAAAAGTTATAAAATGTACTTGATCTTTCAATGCTTTTTGGATACGAACTGAGGGCATTTGTAGAAGTTACATTTGGGTTTATTTTAGGTTGATTACAACTGTTTGTAAACTTGTGGTTGGGATAAACAAAATGGTTCAACCTACAAGGTTGAACCAGCTACATATGACACTCTAAACTTCCTCTTTCGTCAAAAACATAAAATAAAGTCCAAAATAAACCACAGATCCCACACATAATTTAATAATTAAATCCATCTGATTCACAGATAAAATAGCCAAAAACATTGCCAAACTAATCAGCAAGACTTTGCCTCCATAACGCACGGATGGGTAAAATTTTTGATGACGCAAAAAGAAAAGATAAATTAAAATACAAATTAATAGCTCAGAAAGCAAAGTTGTAAAAGCGGCACCCTGAGCTCCATAATTTTTGATTGCATATAAATTGGCGATAATATTAAATCCCGCACAAAAAGCATAAATCCAAAGAGCTTTTTTTTGTAAATCAAGTACTGTCATCGCGTTGTGCATCAAATGATTGATAAATAAAAAGAGTGTTGCCAAAAATAAAACTTGCAAAATCGGAACTGCTGCAATAAAAGCTTCACCATTAACAAGTAAAATTAAATCTTCTGAAAACAGTGTCCCTGCAAACAATAAGGGAATACCAAAAAATAGCACACCATTGAAGGCAGTTTGCAGATGTTTTTTAAAACGTATTTTATGTAATAAATTTTTGGTAAAAATAGGAACAAATAAGCCAATAAACAGCACCATAAATTGAAAAAATGTTTCCAGAATTTTATAAGAAACATGATATAGACCAACCTCTTCCATAGGTTTCATCCAGGAGAGCATCAAGGCATCAATATTGAAATAAACCAAAATTAAAAAATTGGAGAGTGCGACAGGCCAAGCATACTTCAAAAGTTTGCGCCAAATGTTCCAGTCAAATTTTAAGGCAATTTGGTAGTATTTATTTGAAAAATAGAGTGTCAACACAAAGCTTAAAAAAGTTCCCGCTACAATTGCCCAAAGCAAAGTCAGCAAACTCGCCTTTTGCAGAACTAAATAAATTGAGATTACAAGCGTGGCTAGTTTAGAGCAAACATCCGCGAAGCTACTTTTTTGTGTCACAAGATGTTTTTGAAAAACACCATTAAAAATCTGCGTAAGTAAAATGAATAAAAATGCTAAAGAGGTAATGAAAAATCCCTGTTTAACCTCTAGAGAATAAGGCAGAAAGTAGCTTAAAATTAAACTAAACCCTAAAATCATTACCGCTGTAACCAAGCGTAAAGTGAACGCATTCGCTAAGATCTTTGCCTTACTGGTAAGCCCCATTTTTGAAATTTCTCTGGTTGTAATTACATTAAGTCCCAGATCCGCAATAATTCCAAAAAAGCCTAAATAGCGTAAAATCGTTCCATATTCGCCCATTCCTTTGATCCCCAGATAGCGTGACAAAATACTAAGCGTAATTAGAGCTAAAACAATATTTAACCCTTTGCCAGCAAACTGATAAAGGGTATTTAAGGTTAATTGTTTGTATAGTCTTTTCATATAAATTTTGTTTCTGTCATTCTGAACGAATCCCGTTTGCGGTAGTAGTGAAAGATCTGCCCAGCAATTCCAAGAAATTCTTCGTCATTCACTTTTATGTTTTTAAAAAGGAGAATTCCTCAAAATGACAATAATTTCTTAACTTGAAGTCCATGATTTATAGCGTAAATTTACGCAAACTGTCTCAAAAATCTTAAATCATTTTCAAAGAAAAGACGCAAATCATCAATTTTATATTTAATCATAATCTGTCTTTCAAGTCCGAAACCAAAAGCAAATCCATTATATTCTTCCGGATCAATGCCAACATTTTTCAAAACATTCGGATGCACCATTCCCGCTCCTCCAATTTCCAGCCAACCTGTTCTCTTGCACACTCTACAATTTTTTCCATCAGGCATTTCTCCGCTGCCACCACAATTAACACAAGAACAATCAACTTCAATACTTGGCTCTGTAAAAGGGAAGTAGCTTAAGCGAAAACGTAAGTTTAGATCCGGAGCAATCAGTTGCCTTAAAGCTTCGAGTAAAACTGCTTTCAAATTAGCCAAAGAAGTATCACGATCAATCATTAAGCCTTCGTATTGATGAAACATTGGTGAATGTGTTGCGTCAGAATCCTTACGGTATGTTTTGCCGGGCGCAATAATTCGAATTGGCGGTTTACTGTTTTCCATATAACGAATTTGCACATCAGAAGTTTGCGTTCTAAGTACTATTTTTTCCATATCCTTTACCCAAAAAGTATCCTGCATATCACGAGCTGGATGATCAGGTGGAATATTTAGTGCTGTAAAATTATGCCAATCATCTTCAATTTCTGGTCCATCTGCAAATGTAAATCCCATTTTGCCAAAAACATCTTCTACCTCGTCAATAAATCTAGAGATAGGATGACGAGAACCTTCCTCTGGTTTTATGCCGGGAAAGGTTATATCTAGCCACTCTTCTTCTGCAATGTTAGAAAATTTTTCTGCCTCAAAAACCTGTCTTTGTAATTCAAACTTATTTTTTAATTCAACTTTGATTTCATTTGCAAATTTGCCTACTTCCTTCTTTTCTTCAACGCTTAAAGCAGACAGGCTACGTAGAATTTTCGTTAACTCACCTTTTCTACCTAGAATAGTTGTTTCCAGGTCACTTAAGACTTTTTCGTTCTTGGCAACCGAAATACTTTTAAGAGTTGTCTCTAATAAAGACTGTAATTTTTGTTTCATTGTTAATAAGTTGTTAATTAATGCAATTTTTTCTATTCTTGTTTCCAATCTCTTCTCCCGCTCCTTGAAAACTAATTTGTTTGTGAGGAGTGAAAAATCTCCGGATGTCAGTTACGGAGCTCTCTACCTATCGACAGACAGTTTTCGTCGTTGCACACTTCTCAAGATGAGAAAGCAAGATTTATATAAAATCTTTAAAAGCAAAGTTAAGATAAATCAAGATAATAAAGGTAAAAACTGCAATAAAAATTAAAACAGAATCAACCATATCAGACTTAACGTCATCTTTCAGGGAAATCCTTAAGCTGGAAAGACCATAAAGCAGTGCAGCCAAAGCAAAAGGTAGGTCAATGCTTTTTAGTATAATCAAGGCTAAATCACTGTGTAGATTATTGTGTATGAAAAAAGCCAACCCAAAAAGAGTAAAACCAAAAACATAGAAAAAGATACTTGAAACAAATTGTATGTTTTTTAGTTTTTCCATAAAATTCAAAGATTGAAAACCAAGGGCAATTTACCTTGTTTTACGATATTTGTAAAACGCTAGTTTATAATTTTACTATTTGCACGAATCATTTTTTGGGTTAAGTCAATGTTGTAAAGTTCGCTGTTTTGATCAATTACGCTCTCCCGAATTACGCAATCTTGAATTTTACTGTTGGCAAGTACAATCGTATTTTTTAAAAAGCTATTTAAAATTTGTACATTTTCGCCTAAATAAACCGCTCCTTCCAACTTTGAATCTGCATCGATCTGAACGCTTTTTGTCTTGATTTTTTGATTTTTTTGCAAAGTTTGATGTGCATCAATATAAGCAGAAAAACTACCAATGTCGTACCAACCTTGGTCGAAAGAAAAACAGTCTATGGTTTGCTTTTTTTGATTCAAAAAGTATTCAAAAATTCCCCCTAAGTCATCATTTTTTTCTTTTGCATAAAAAATAATATCATTCAAATTTTTTTGTGGAAAAATGTATAGTCCTGTGCTGACTAAGCTTGAATTTGGCTCTAAGGGTTTTTCTTCAAAAGATTCAACACGATTTTGATGATTTAAATTCACTACCCCAAACTTACGTGCCGCTTTTTTTGATTTTATATCAAAAACGGCGATTAAGGGATTATTATCAAATGTTTTGAGAAAATCTTCAAAATTAAAGTCAAAGTAATTGTCTCCCGCAATTAAAACTAAATCATCCTGGAGTTTTTTTTCTTGAATGAAAAGGGCTGTTGCTCCTAGGGCTCCTTTTTTGACATCATCATTTTCCGAGTCTTCGATGAAAATGTCTATTTCACGATCTGTAAAATTCTCTCTCCATTTTTCAAAATCAGTTTTAAAAATCTGGTTTGTTGAAATCGCAATTTTAGTTTTTTGGGGAATTCTTTCAACAATATGAGAAATTAAAGGCTTGCCGTTTAAAAGCAAAAGAGGCTTGGCTCTTTTTTCGGTGAGTGGCCACAATCTTGTAGCAAAACCTCCGGCGAGAATTAAAACTTGCATGTTTGTTAAATTTTAGAAAGTGTGTCACATTGAGCTTGTCGAAATGAGACACATCCATATTTGCAACTAAATCTCTGCGTCTATACTTCGTCTCGCAAGCGGGATCAGCATGACACATTCGAAGCATCATCAAAAATATTACATCGAAATTAGACTATTTCACCCTCAAAATGGGGTATTCATCATTTAAACTTACTGATTCAAGTTGTTGATGATAAGCTCCCAAAATTGAGGGAGCAAGAATATATTTTAGATTATTTTTTTGAGCAAAATTTAAAATATTCATAACTTGCTCTAAGTTGTCTACTTGAATAATTTGTTCGATTTTTTCTTCTTCAATCACAACTTCTAATTTATTGAGCTTTCCTTTTACCGGTATCCCTTCAATTTCTTTGAGCGAAGATCCATACCCATCGAGAATTGCAACAATATAATTTCTTGATTTGTTTTTTTGCAAAAATTTAATCAATTTTTGTGCTTCCCGATTGCTGCCGATTAGCAAAGTTCGCACAACGCCACCATACCCTTTTGCATATAAAGAGCGCATTATTTTATCAAACAGAATATGTCCGACATATACAAATAAAAGACTAAAAACTGCAATATAAGCCAACATTAACCTTGAGAAAATTGATTGATAAAAGAAGTAAAATAAAAGTGCAAACAGAGCTGTTTGTAAAATTGAAGAAAAGCCCGTACGTAAAAAATGATGCCAAGATAAAACCTTTTGATCTTCTTTGTAAGTTTTAATTAAAAAAGCAAAAATCAAGGTTAAAAAGCTCGCAGCAAACGCAGCTGGTAAAAATTTTTGAAAGGGAAAATCTGTTGAAAAAATAAATCCGACGCGAACAAAATAAGCTGCACAAAAAGAGGCTAAAATAAGTAAAAAATCCAATCCAATTTGAATAATTTTAAAAATTTGACGCATAGTTGAAAGCTAATCTTTAAGTAAGTGTCCCATTTTTTCTTTCTTTGTTTTGAGATATTTTTTACTAACATTGTTTTCCTGGATTTCAACAGGAACACGTTCTGTAATTTCAAGTCCATAACCTTCTACTCCTACTAATTTTTGCGGATTATTAGTTAGCAAACGCATTTTACTTACTCCTAAATCTACCAAAATCTGTGCCCCTATTCCGTACTCTCGTAAATCAGCGGGAAAACCTAGTTTTTCATTTGCTGTTACAGTATCGTAGCCTTTATCTTGAAGGGCATAGGCTTTGATTTTATTGGTTAAACCAATTCCACGACCTTCTTGGCGCATGTATAGAATGATACCATTTTCTTCGGCGATTTTTTCCATCGCTAATTCCAGCTGTTCTCCGCAGTCACATCGCATGGAATGAAATAAATCGCCGGTCATACATTCAGAATGAACTCGAACCAAAGTTTCTTCGCTTGGCTTAATTTCTCCGTGAACGAGAGCCAAGTGTTCTTTTTTTTCAATTGCATCTGTGTACACATACAGATCAAATTCACCAAAACGAGTAGGTAGTTTTGCTTTGGCAACCTGCTTGATTAATTTTTCTCTTTGTCTGCGATAAGCGACTAAGTCTTCAATTGTAATAATTTTTAGTTTGTGTTCTTTGGCAAATTTTAACAGATCGGGGACACGCGCCATTTCTCCATTATCTTTAATAATTTCACAAATCACCGCAGCTCCTTTAAATCCGGCAATTTTAGATAAATCAACGGAAGCTTCCGTATGACCACACCTCACTAAAACTCCACCTTTTTTTGCACGTAAAGGAAAAACATGCCCCGGACGCATAAAGTCTCCAGGACGACTTTTTTCATCTAAAATCTGTCTGATTGTTTCATAACGATCTTGGGGAGAAACCCCTGTATCAACATTTTTGTAAGCATCCACGGAAACGGCAAAATTACAAGCATCCGGATCTGCTCCTGCTACCATTGGGTGAAAATTAAGTCTTTCTGAAATAGCGTTTTCCACAGGAGTGCAGACAATGCCACGCGCATTTTTTACCATAAAATTAATAATGTCCGGTGTAACTTTCTCAGCTGCACACATGATGTCTCCCTCATTTTCACGATCCTCATCATCCACAATGACGACCATTTCTCCATTCTTTATTGCTTCAATTCCGTCTTCAATAGTATTAAATTTTGTCATATTACAAGCTTAAAATGCACCAGACAGCTTAAGCAAAAAGTTTGTATTAAGCAAGGCATGATTTCATTTCTCAGATAAAAGAATTTTGTTATGATTACAATGAGTTAAAAAAGAAAAATGACTGTCTTTCTGAATGGAAAATTTGTTGATGCAAATGATGCCAAAATCTCGGTTTTCGATCATGGTTTTTTGTATGGAGACGGTTGCTTTGAAACCCTGAGAACTTACCGGGGAAAACTTTTTCGCCCAAAGGAGCATTTAGAAAGACTCTTAAATTCAGCAACTGGATTAAAAATTGATATTCCTTGGAAAATAACTGAATTAGAGCAATGGATGAATGATGCTGTTCAAAAAAATAATTTTAGTGAATCACGATTACGTATCACCATCACACGCGGAAATAATAGCTATAATTTCATAGGAGCAAAAACACCCACACTATTAATTGTTGTTACGGAATTAACGCCCCACCCTCAGGAGATTTATACAAAAGGAGCAAAAGTGGAAATTGTAGAAGCAGAAAGATTGTTGCCGCAAATTAAAAGCCATAATTTACTGGCTAGCACCTTAGGACAGCAACGTAAGGCTGAAAAAGGATTTTATGAAAGCCTTTTAATTAATCGAGATGGATATGTTGCTGAAGGAAGTATTACAAATTTTTTCATTGTTAAGGACAAGAAAATTCTAACTGCTCCCGAAACTTTGGTTTTGTCAGGCATTACACGTGAGTTAGTTATGGAATTAGCTGAAAAATTAGGAGTTAATCTGGAAGAAAAAGCCTTTGCTTTGCAAGAAGCTTTAGCAGCAGATGAAGCTTTCTTAAGCGGAACAACTCTTGAGATCTGTCCGGTTACACAAATTCAAGAGAGACAAATTGGAGACGGCAAGGTCGGTGCAATCACTCAAAAATTAATGCAAAACTTTTATCAATATATTCAATAAACATTATGACTGATTTAGAAGTTAAAGTTGTCAAAAAACTAGCTGAAATTCCAAAAGGGAAAGTAGCTACTTATAAAAGCATGGCCAATGCTTGTGGCATTCGAAATGGCGCACGCTTCATCGGAAATGTCATGGCAAAAAATCCTTGGCCGAAAAAGTATCCATGTTATAAAGTTGTAAAAACCGATGGAGAAATTGGTCCATATTCTGCGGGCGAAGGTACAAAAACCAAGATTGAGTTGCTCAGAAAAGATGGTATTGAAGTTAAAAATGGCAAAATTGAAAATTTAGAGAAATATTTAGCTTTTTAGAACTTGCTTACACTTTGTATAAACACATCAGGACACACAAACACTTTAGCTATTGTTAAAGACAGTGAACTAATTGCCGAAGAAATTTGGCAATCAGAAAGAAACGAAACCGAAACAATTTTGCCAAAGCTCGAAAAGCTTCTTAGGGAAGCTGAATTAAAAATTGAGCAGATTGAAACAATAAATATCATTCAAGGAATTGGTGGTTTTACCAGTTTGCGAGTAGGTATCAGTATTGCCAACACCATTGCATATGATTTAAATATTCCAATTTATGCAACGAGTGTTTTTGAGTTGTGGACACTTCGACAAGCTCAGTGCGACATTCCAAGTGCAATCTTAATCGACGCTGGTCGACAAGAATGTTTTTATTTCAATACAGATAATGATGACTTTTATAAGCCAAAAATCATCTCTAATTCAGAACTTCCCAAACTTAAGGAAAACCATTGGATTGGTGAAATTAACGAAAAACAAAAAACTTTGTTACCAAAAAAAATCCAAGAAGCTAGTAATTTGCAAAGGCCAGGAGAAGCTTTCGCTAAAATTGATTTAAGTTCGAAAAAACAGCACCAAATTTTAGAACCTTGGTATGGTCGAGAACCAAATATTTCTAAGCCTAAGAAGAAATTTTAATTTTGTTATGGAAATCTCTATTGCATATGCAACATTGGCAGATATTGAATTCCTAAAGAAAAATGATTCTCATATCAATAAGCAGCAATTAAAAAAGAAAATTCTAGAGAAAGAAGTTATTATTGCTCAAGTCAGTGGTGTGTCTGTGGGTTGGCTTCGTTTTGGTTTTCTTTGGGATATAATTCCTTTTATGAATATGCTCAGAATTTTAACAAAATATCAAAGAAAAGGAATTGGTAGTAAAATGGTAGAATTTTGGGAGCAAGAAATGCGTAAAAAGAAATATACCGAAATTATGACATCTTCCCAAGAAGATGAAGAAGGACAATTCTTTTACAAAGAACTAGGATACCATGAATCTGGCAAACTATATGAGGTTAACGAAAATGGAGTAGCGGAGATTTTTTTCATTAAGAAGCTTAATGTAAAAAACAACGACTACCAGTAAACACCATTGCTATACCTAGCTCATCAGCTTTAGCAATTACATCTTCATCATTAATTGAACCTCCCGGCTGAATAATTGCTTTAATTCCTCCTGCATGCGCAGCTTCAATGCTATCCGGAAAAGGGAAAAAGGCATCACTGGCCATCACTGAATTTTTTGCTTTTTCACCTGCTTTTTTTAACGCAATTTCTGTTGAATCAACGCGCGACATTTGACCAGCACCAACTCCAATTGTCATTTCATTATCCGCTAAAACAATCGCATTGGATTTTACGTGCTTCACTACCTTCCAAGCAAAAAGCATGGTATCGATTTCTGCATCTGTCGGCTTAACCTTTGTAACAACTTTCAAGTCATTTTTTGTAATATCTTTTAAATCTGCATCTTGCACAAGCATTCCTCCGGTTATTTTTTTCATTGCCTTAAGTTGTGGGTCTTGTTTAAAGTCACCTGTTTCTAAAATCCGTAAATTTGGTTTTTCTTCAAATACTTTTAGAGCTTCTTCTGAAAAAATTGGAGCAATTACAATTTCATAAAACCTTTCCACTACTTTTTCAGCAAACTCTTTTGAACATTCTCCGTTAATCGCAATAATACCTCCGAAGGCAGAAGTTGGATCAGCAGAGAGTGCTTTTTCATAAGCTTCTTCGAAAGTATTTGCTGATGCTGTTCCACAAGGATTAGCGTGTTTGATGATCGTTACACTTGGTTTTTCAAACTCTTTAATTAATTCAAGTGCTCCGTCTGCATCAAAAATATTATTAAAGCTTAATTCTTTTCCTTGGATTTGTTTTGCATTAGCAATGCTTGTATAAGGATAATTATTTTCTTGGAAGAAGTTTGCTTCTTGGTGAGGATTTTCTCCGTAACGTAATTTTTGTTTTTTTGTATAATTTAAACTTAAAAAATTCGGATTTAAATATCCTGCAATTGCAGCATCATATGTAGCAGTACGAGCAAAAACTTTTTTACCTAAATATTCGCGTGTTTCTAGCTGAGTATTTCCACTTTCTTCAATTTCTATAACAACTTTTTCATAATCTGCAGGGTCTGTGATTACTGTGACAAATTTATAATTTTTTGCCGCACTGCGTAACATACTCGGTCCTCCAATATCAATATTCTCAATCGCTTCTTCCAAGGTCACACCTTCCTTTTGAATTGTTACCTCAAACGGATAAAGATTAACCACCACAAGGTCAATCATTTCAATTACATTCTTTTTTGCTGCTTCCATATGATCGGCATTATCACGCAAAGCAAGCAAACCTCCGTGAATTTTGGGATGCAAAGTTTTAACTCTGCCATCCATCATTTCAGGAAAATTCGTATATTCAGAAACGTCTTTGACCTTAATTCCATTTTCTCTGAGTAACCTCGCCGTTCCTCCTGTGGATAAAATTTCTACTCCATTCCTAGATAATCTTTGTGAAAAATCAATAATCCCTGTTTTGTCCGAAACAGAAATTAGTGCTCTTTTAATCTGCATAAAAATAATTTTTTTAAATTATAAATTGGAATTAGATGAATCTATTCTAGTCTGTTTTTTGCTTTTGACAACAAGAACTTTTTTCCGTTTTTAAAGTTATAATATTGCTTTTTTAGGCAATTTTTTTTGTAGAACGATTAAGATTGCCTGACATCATTAGCGCTATAGACATTTGGGAAGTGTAGGCTAATGCCAAGCGTGTTGGAAAATCTTTGAGTTTTTGACTATCTGAGAAAAATACAATAAAAATTCCGATAACTTCACTGTTAATCACAACAGGAATTGCAAGCATCGCTTGGTAACCTTTGGTTGATGCTTTTGTTTTGTCGAATAAATTGCTCATCTCAAAAAATTTGAGAGGTTGACGTTTTTTTATGAGCTCTTTTACTAATTTCATTCTTTTTGTCAATTTTACATCGAACCAAAAATCAAAATCAACTGAGGCGTATTTAATGTTTAAATTTTGATCATTTTTATCTAATACAAAAAGTAATGCTTCATTTGCCTGCATAAAAGTTTTAATCGACTCAATAATATAATGCAGTTTATTTTCCCAACTTAAATTAGAAGAAAAAGTTGTGTTAATTTCAGTTAAAGCAGCTACTTGAGCATTTATCTTACCTAACGCCAAATATGAATCATGCAGGTTTTGGTACATTTTTTCCAATTTTTCTTTTTCCTTTACTAC
Source organism: Candidatus Altimarinota bacterium (assembly GCA_028279865.1). Classification (GTDB taxonomy): domain Bacteria; phylum Patescibacteriota; class Gracilibacteria; order JANQMV01; family JANQMV01; genus JANQMV01. The sequence continues at coordinate 40,876 of JANQMV010000011.1, forward strand.
TTTTTGTGCCAAAATTTCTCGAGGAGTAATGTCTCGGAGGACTCCTTCCCGACGAACCAGTTTTCCGTTCTTAAAAATTGAGCGATTACTGAGCAAACAATAACGTATGTCGCCTGTTTTGGTTAAAATCCTGATTTTTAAATCTCGAATAGGTCTGTTGTTATTGGCTGTTACTTTTTCTAAGGCTTGGGTAAGTTGCTTACGATCATTTTTATGCACTACTTCCAAGCTTTTTTTGCCAATTAATTCCTTTTCTGTGTATCCGAAAACTTCTTCAGCATTTTTGACTTTAACAATTCGCTGATGTGCGTCAACTTCATAGATTGCATCTGCAAAAAGATTAATTAACTCCTTGTGTTTTTTTTCCGAATCGAGAATGTTTTGTGAACGAGATTCAAGATTTTTTTGATTTAGCCTGAACTGCTTAAGAATTTCATTTAAAACATTGCTTAATCTACCAACTTCGTCCTTTGATTTAAAATTTATTTTTTTTGTAAATGGTTTGTCTTTAAGTTGCTTGATGATTTTTTCTAAAATTCTCAGCGGTTTTGTAATGTAAATCGCAATAAAAAACGACAACAATAAGGTTACAATAACTTCATGATAAAGAGTGTGATGATTATTGAGAATATGCTCTCTTGCATAGGAAAAAAAAGATTCTGTTTTTGCAAGATCACTATAAAAAAAATAGTTTATTAAGAGATGAACCAGAAGGGGCAATAAGCCGACCAGTACAAACAAAAAGAATAATTTCGCCCTAGTTGTTCTCCAAAAATTCACAAATCACAAAGTTTAGGCTATAATTTTATTCTCCTAGAGGTTAATTAATACCATGTGACAAAAAACTTGTCAAACCAGGCTCTTTCTTTTGATTTGGATGTTTTATTCAAAAAATATCCACAAATTGACAGAAATTTGCTTAGCGAAGCCTTTGATTTATGTAAAAACAAAGAAAGGGCACTTTTTATGCTGAGGCGCATTGTTAATTTTCGACTAAGCACAAAAAGTATTTTAGCTGCGATTCTTTTTGATGTTAATCCTGTGAAAATAAGGCAAATTTTTGGAGTCGAAGTTTTAGATTTAGTGACGAGAAACAAAGCATTTATTAATTTTTATATTCCTGGCAATGTAAAAAATGACCTTGAAGCAAAAGTGGTAAAAATGCTGATTATTTATGCTAAAGATCTTCGTGTCATATTTTTGGCAATAATATCTTTTATTTACCTTTTACGTTTTGAAAAAAACTATTTCTCTAAAAAAGAGGTCGCAAACATTCTACGCTTTATACCTCTTTTATGCTCTCGACTAAACTTATGGGAATTAAAAATTGAAATAGAAGACCTTTGTTTGGCGATATTATTTCCTGATCAATATCAAAAGATTCAAATTAAGTTAGAAAAGCTTAAAAAAGAAAGAAAGGTTTACATGAACTACTGTATTGAAATTTTAAAAAATGAGTTTGAAAAACTGGGAATAAAAATTAAGGTTTCAGGGAGAATAAAACACATTTACAGTATTTATAAAAAAATTGAAATAAAAAGAATAAAATTTGAAAAAATCTATGATTTAATTGCATTGCGCATAATTGTCAACGATATTACTGAATGTTATCTAGCTTTAAGTGTTGTACATAGTTTGTGGAAACCGCATTTTGAAAAAATAAAGGACTACATTGCTGTTCCAAAACCGAATAATTATCAAAGCCTACATACCACAGTCAGAGGACCGGAAAATCATTATGTTGAGATTCAAATTCGTACTCAAAAAATGGACTATGAAGCAACTTATGGAATTGCGGCACACTGGGATTATGCCCAAAACAAACGCTCTAAGATAAAAGCAGAAAAAGAAGCCCTGTGGAGCAAAATTTTTTTAGACAGACAGCGCAAGAAGGGGAAGATCAAATTTGAAGATTTACAATTAATTTTTGATCAGAAGAACCTATTCGTTTTTACTCAAAAAGGTGATGTTGTATGTTTACCAAAAAATGCAAGCATAATTGATTTGGCTTTTGCGCTAAATCAAAAATCTGCATTCAACCTAAAAACGTGTGAAATAAATAATCACTCTAAATCACTATTGTCTAAATTAAGCAATGGAGACTTTGTCAATTTACATTATGCAAAAAAGCACACAATCAAAAAAACATGGTTGAATTGTGTCGTAACAAATAAAGCAAAAAGAAAAATTTCACAATATTTTTTGAAACAATAATTGCTATTTTTTTGAATCTCTTAAAGCCTCTTCAGTGCTTTCAAAAATTTTTAAGACACTTGTCATGCCTAAAACATTTAATGTGTCATAAACTTGTGACTGCGGTTTGACCAAAACAATATTTCCTTCTTTTTTATGTAAAAAATTATACCAATGTGCAATAAAACCAATTGCATAGCTGTTCAGATAATCTAATTCCTGAAAATCAAACACTACAAGTGTTTTTGGTGGAAAATTATTTATCTTTTGTTCTAAATCTAAAATAGCATCTTGTCCGCTTGCATCCAAGACTCCTGTAAATTTTACATATCTTGCTCCGGCTTCCAAAGATTTTTCTTCGATTACAAGGTTACTCATTTTGCTGGTTTTAAATAGTAAAATAGAAACTAATTAATTAGCAGAACAGAATTAACCTCTTCTTAAGAGAAGATTGGTGCCGAGGAGAGGACTCGAACCTCCACGCGCGAGCACATGGTTCTAAGCCATGCGTGTCTACCAATTCCACCACCTCGGCATTCATTTCCAAGTTTCATGGTATCAGAAATCTTTGATTGATCAAGCGAAAACACTTTGATTGTTATTCCGATTCTTGAAGATTAAATTTAAAATTGTTCTTTAGTTTTATATGGTTTTTAATTCATAAATATGAGATGTTTTTGTTTCATAATGGATCTTAAAAAGATGAGAATTAACTTTCTTTTTTCTTCTCTTTAACTTATCTTTTCCTTGTTTAAAACTTGAAATTGCAAACCTAAAATTACTCTTGTGTTGATCGCAAAAAACAAAAAGGCGTACTTTGATTATGAAATCCTCAAAGATTTTGAAGCTGGTATTATGCTTAATGGCAGTGAAATTAAATCTATTCGTGCAAAAAACGTAAACTTAAAAGGAAGTTATATCACAGAAAAGGGAAATGAAATCTGGGCAAAGGATCTGCATATTTCTCCTTATAAATTTGCAAATGATGATAGTCTGGATCCATTACGCTCCCGCAAACTCCTTTTAAATAGAAAGGAGATTGATTATATTCTCGGACAGTTAAGCCACCCGGGCATTACGAGCATTCCTCTTGAGCTTCATTTAAATAAAAAAGGACTCGCTAAGTTAAAAATTGGAGTTGTTCGCGGTAAGAAAAAATATGACAAGCGTGAATCAATTAAACGCAAGGATCAAAACCGTGAAATCGCCAGACGGATGAAACAATATTAAACCTTAAAATGGAAGTCATTATTGCAGACAATCCGGCTTTTTGTTACGGAGTTGAAAGGGCCTACAATCTTGCAAAAGAACAAAGCGGTTCCCGTATTTTTACTTGGGGTCCTTTAATTCACAATCCTCAAATTGTAGCTGAATTAACTGCTTTGGGGATTCAGAGGATTGATTCTTTAGAAGATCTTCATAATGGCGATACTGTAATTATTCGTGCGCATGGTATTTCAGATAAAACAAAACAAAAATTAGAAAATAAAGAAATTACAGTCTTGGATGGCACTTGCCCTTTTGTCACAAAAGCACATCTCATTGCAGATAATTTTGTGAAACAAGGTTTGCACCTTGTGATTATCGGAGATAAAGAACATCCTGAAATAAGAGGTATTTATGAAGATTTTCCCGAGGCAATTGTAATCAAAAATCTGAATGATGTAGCAGCTCTCAATTTTGAACTTTCCAGTAAAAAGAATTTGGGAATAATTTGCCAAACAACGATAAAGGCAAGAGATGTTGAGCGAATTTTAGATCAAATAAAAACGAAAAATCCCAATATCACCTTTGAAAATACTATTTGCAATGCGACTCACGCCAAGCAAAGTGCGGCAGAGGATTTGGCTAAAAAGGTAGACTGTATGCTTATTATTGGTGGCAAGAATAGCAATAATACAAAAATGCTGCATGAAGTTTGCCAAAAACATTGCACCAGTTATTTAATTTCTGATATTGAGGAAATTAGATCAGGCTGGTTTGATTATTGTGAAAAGGTAGGGATAACCGGAGGCGCCAGTACTCCTCTGTGGCTTATTGAGAAGTTGAAAAACAGATTGATTGATTTATAAATCTTTAGCTTCTGCCAGAGTTAAATTAATTTCAGCATAGCTAAAAAGTCTCTGTGTGTTTTTCCAAAATTTTCATCAGGTATTACTGTTACAATTTCTTTTAACTTTTCTCTAAGTACGCCAATCAAATAGCCAACGGACTCTGCTCCTTTTTGCCAAGATTCTGTAGAAGAATATAAAATAAGGTCTCCTTCTTTTTTATATTTTAAGGATTCTCTTACTGCTGGATTCTTTGGCAAACCGATCAAAGCATCTGCTGAATTTGAATCTGGTTGTACGTGTAAAGCTTGAGAGAATATTTGATCTTCTGCACATTTATGATCTTTGGGAAACTTATATTCAGATAGATTTTCTTGCATTAGCATTTTTGCTAAGAGAAAATCTTCTGCAATTACTTCCTGAATACTAACCAAGCCTTTTTTTAACTGTGCTTCAGCCAGCAAAGGAATTTTCATCTTATCTTCCATAATAATTTACCTTAGGATATAAGCAGAAAGTTATTTTAAAAAACAAAATAAAAATTGTCAATTAATCCCTAGTTCGAGACTCTTTTATGCTACTCCTCAAATAAAACTTAATTAACTAATTTTTTTAATTATTTTGCCATAGATTTTTAATTATCTTTTCTTTTTAGAGTGGGTAGTTTTATTTAGAATGAGGAAGTATGTCAAAAGCCA
>JANQMV010000012.1 GCA_028279865.1 Candidatus Altimarinota bacterium
TGGCTTTTGACATACTTCCTCATTCTAAATAAAACTACCCACTCTAAAAAGAAAAGATAATTAAAAATCTATGGCAAAATAATTAAAAAAATTAGTTAACAACACTTCTTTTAAATAATTGGCTTTCACTCAATATTTACATATAATATGTTCAACTAATTTATAATACGCCTTAATTCTCAATTGTGGACGAAAGCGTGTGGACTCATTTTAACTCTTCAAAAAAATGGAAAATCAAAAAGCAATCTTAATCATCATGGACGGTCTCGGAGAAAGCAAAATGGAAAAAGGAAACGCTGTTTTACAAGCAAACACGCCAAACCTAGATCAATATAAAAAAAACTACCCCAACGTCCTAATCAATGCCTCAGGAAACGCCGTCGGATTACCCGAAGATGTCATGGGAGCATCCGAACCCGGACATTTGACTATGGGAGCGGGACGAATCGTCTGGCAACCACTGGAAGAAATTAATCAGGCGATCAAAAGCAATCGTTTTTTTGAAAACAAAGTAATCCTTGATCTGCTCATTCGTCTTAGGAACAAAGGAAAACCCCTGCACTTGCTTGGAATGTTTTCTGACGCAGGCGTACACTCTCACACAGAACACCTTTGTGCTCTATTGCAAATGGCCAAACATGAAGGAGTTCGCGAAGTTTACATTCATGCGATTACAGATGGAAGAGATGTACCGGAACGCAGTGCTGAAGAATATTTAGCAAAAGTCGATCGCTACACAAAACTGATCGGAGTTGGAAAATTAGTTTCCATGGTTGGGCGCTATTATGCTATGGACCGCGATCAAAACTATGATCGTACAAAAGTAGCTTATGATTTTTTAATACAATCAAAAGGAAAAGAAACTGACAACTTCAAAACAGCATTAGAGGATGCTTATCAAACAATTGACACTGATTATTATCTGACACCGTATAAATTTGAAGGTTTTAAACAGATTGATGAAAATGACGGAATGATCTTTTTTAACTTCAGATCCGATCGTGCCAAACAGCTCACACATGCTTTAATTGATAACGATTTTAATAAATTTGAAAGAAAGATAAAACTGGAAAATTTCATTGCAATCGGTCCATACACTAACAATGCACCTGTTGCTTTTCCGCCCCAAGAAGTCGTAAACAATTACGGAAGCTGGCTAGCTCAAAAAAACATTCCTCAACTACGTATTGCCGAAACAGAAAAATACGCTCATGTAACTTTTTTCTTTAATTCACAAGTTGATACTCCTTATGAAGGAGAGGATCGCATCTTGGTACATTCACCAAAATGTCCTAGTTATGCCGAAAAACCGGAAATGTCTGCACATGAAGTTACTAAAAAATTAATCGAACAACTTGATAAACAAAAATATGGAGCAATTGTTTTAAACTTTGCTAACCCTGATTTAGTAGGACATTCAGGAGATATGGAAGCAACCATTCAGGCTGTAGAAACTGTCGACGAGTGTGTTGGCAAAGTAGTGAAAAGTGCCTTAAAAAATGGATACAAAATTATCCTAACAGCAGACCACGGAAACGCAGAGCAAATGCTTTACCCCGATTCTGATGTTGTTTGTCCGGCACACACGACAAATCAAGTTAGATGTTATGTAATTGGAGTAGGAAACGTGAATTTAAAAGAAAAACTAGGTTTAAGCTCAATCGCGCCAACTATGTTTAAGATGATGAATGTGGATATTCCTCAAGAAATGGATGGAGAAACACTGTTCTAGCTTGTCACCCCCTTACCCATCCTGTCATCCCTGTAAAAACTAACTAATTCGTTAATAAAATTAGCTCTCTCCCTCTGTCATCCTCGGAATTTTATCCTTGGCGTTAAAAATATAAAAATTAAAATATCCGGGGATCTCATACGTTAAGTTCAAAAAAAACATTAGATTCCGTATATTTAAAAAGTAAAATCAAGATCAAAGATAAAATTACGGAATGGCAATTATATTAAAAAATTCACATTAACTATGAAAATTTCAATAATTGGTGGCGGTGTGATGGGTTCAGCCATTGCAGCAGCTTTACTCAAAAAAGAAATCATCTCACCAAACGAATTAACAATCTCTGACTTAGATAAAAATAAACTGAGTTCGTTTGCTGAAAAAGGTGTAAATATTACTAATGACAATCTTGAAGCTGTTGGAAAGACAGATGTCATTTTAATTGCAGTTAAACCTCAAATGTTTAATGGCGTTCTAGCACCGCTTAAAGCAAAAATCGAAGCAAGCTCACTCATTATTTCCATTGCAGCCGGAGTTACAATTCAAACTATTCAAGAGCTTTTGAATCACAAACCGGTTGTCAGAGTAATGCCAAATACTCCCGCCTTAATTTCAGAAGGAATGTCCGGATGGTTCGCAGACGTTTCTGTATCAGCAGATCAAAAGCAGCAAGTCAAAACGATTTTACAAAGTATCGGAGCAGAAGCAGAACTTCAAAATGAAGACCAAATTGATTCAATTACAGCTCTGTCTGGCAGCGGTCCTGCATACGTTTTCTTGTTTATAAAAGGGCTGATTGAAGGAGGAATTGAACTTGGATTATCAGAAGAAACAGCCAAAATAGCTGCCATTCAAACTGTTTTAGGAGGAAGCAAACTTGCTTTTAATTCTGATCAAGATTTGCAAAAGCTGATTGAAAATGTCACCTCAAAAGGCGGTACAACAGCTGCCGCTCGAGAAAAATTTGCTGAATTAAATTTCAAAAACAATATTACAAAAGCGATGCAAGCAGCCTACAATCGAGCAAAGAAACTTGCTAAAAAGTAACACATACTATGAAAAATTTTTTATTTGAACATCCCGTTATCTTAGGTGGAATCATTCCCATGCTACTTTTTGGTTTGATGACTTTTCCGATTAAAATTCTCAACGGAAAATTACACTTTAGTTATTACATTTTATTTACAGGTATTGGTGTCACACTCGTGGGTATTTTGGCTATTTTTCTTTTTTCAAATAAAGGTAACATTACTCTTACACAATTATCTTTAAGCATTGTGAATGGACTTTTGTGGGGAACGGTAACTCTCTTGATTTTTCTGGCTTTACGAAATCCGACAGCAACAATTTCGCAATTATCACCGCTATACAACGGAAACACCCTCATTGCCATGATAATTGGTCTGCTTTTTTTCGCAGAGTGGCAAAATATTGTTGTCTGGAAAACAATCTTAGGAGCTCTTTTAATTATTTTGGGAGGATGGTTCGTTCTTTAAAACTAAAAACTTGGAAAAAAATTTTTACAAAATACTCGGTCTCAAAAAAACAGCAATTGATGCTGATATTAAACTTGCCTATCGCGAACTTGCCAAAAAATACCACCCCGATGTAAATAGTGCACCCGATGCTGCAAAAAAATTTAAAGAAGGACATAAGGCTTATGCAATTTTAAGTAATCCGCATGAGCGCAAACTTTATGATGAAAGCTTAGCTTCTAACAAAATTCCAAAAGATATCTTCACTCAACCCAAAGCAAGCACTACAAGGCCTCAAACAAGCTATGCTTCTCCCGAAAAATTTAAAGAAGAACAAAAAAAACAAGAAGCAATTCGCAAATATCGCAAGCGCTTGATTGTAAAAGCAATTATTAAAGTTATTCTAAATGCTTTAGGCGGAAGCTTAGGTGGTTATGCAATTATTACATTCCTACAGATCTTTCAAAAATCCACCTTACAAATTAATTTATTTTCCATTTACCAATTTGGAGGCATTCTTTCTGGTCTAATTTTAGGCTTCATTTGGTCAATTGATCGTTATTTTAAAATTGAAACTTTTATTCCTAAACCGAAACATCGTATGTTTTTCAGACATTTTAGAACAGCAACTTTTGCACTCGCAACAGCCTATTTCTTTTCTTTTCTTTGGAGCTCTTTTACTCCCTTCAGCTTATCAAACAAACCCGTTATTACTGAAGTGGTTTTTGCTCTTACTTTTTTAATTTCCGTAACCTTTGCCAGTGATGGTGAAATGAGGAACCGTATCAAAACAGGGAAAATATTAGAAATTATCGTAATTTTTTGGCACAATCTTTTAATCGGATTTTGTGGAGCATTGCTTGGATTAATAATTGGAAGTATCTTTTATTTGGTCGAACCTGGGTCAACAATTCTACACTTAAGCTCTACTTTAGGGTTTATTTTTGCCCTGGTAATTGGAGCCGTAGCACCGCAAGACCTTGATTTAATTACACAAAAAATCAGTACATTTACACGTACCTTCATTTACGGAATTTTAATGCTAGTTGCTTTTGCCGTCGGTATTGGTACAGGTTTCCTGTTAAATGGATTTATTCAGGGTTTTTAAGACCTTATTTGACCTTTTCCCTCAATTACCCATTTATAACTCGTCAATCCCTCCAAAGCAAACGGTCCGCGCGTATGCAGTTTTTGCGTGGAAATGCCAATTTCAGCTCCAATTCCAAATTCGGCTCCATCAGAAAAGGCTGTTGACACGTTATGGTAAACACAAGCAGCATCAACTTCCTTTAAAAATCTTGCAGCATTTAACTTGTTTTCAGTCACAATTGCTTCTGAATGTTTTAAAGAATGCTTTGCAATATGTTTCATAGCCGCATCTAAATTCTTTACAACTTTAATTGCTAAGATATAATCCAAAAATTCTGTATCAAAATCTTCTGCTTGGACCGGTTTTAAAAACTGATAATTGCTTTGTTGTAAGATTTGAAAACTTTGCTCATCTGCACGCACCTCAACCAAAGCAATATTTTTTTGTAAGTTAAGCTTTTTAAATTCTTCAGCAATTAAAGGCAAAAAATTTGTCGCCTGTGATTCATGAACAAGCAAAACATCTAAAGCATTACAAACCGAAACTCGTCTAATCTTGGAATTTACAACAATCTCCAGTGCTTTTTGTAAATCTGCTTCTGCATCAACATATGTATGTACCACACTTGCTCCGGTTTCAATAATTGGTACCAAGGAATTTTCCAGTACAAAATTAATTAACCCTTTACTTCCACGTGGAATAACAATATCAATATAATCTTTCGCCTTCAAAAGCTCTCCTAAAACCGAACGATCTGTTGAGTCTACAAAAAGCACAATTTCTTTAGGCAGATTCATCTCTTCCAATGCCTGATGAATAATTTTCACTAAAGCTCGATTACTATTAATTGCATCAGAGCCTCCTTTGAGTACAACTGCATTACCGGATTTAAGTGCAAGTACTGCAGCATCAATGGTTACATTTGGACGCGCTTCGTAAATGATTAAAGTTACACCAAGAGGAGTTCTTACTCTTTTAATTTTTAAACCATTTGGGCGTACTGTTGAATCTATCTTTTTACCAATCTGGTCTTCTAAAGTAATCACATTTTTAATATCACCAATAATACCATCAATTCTCTCCGACGTTAGCAGTAAACGGTCAAGCATTGTTCCTAGTCCATTTTTTTCTCCTGTTTGAATTTCCAGCTTATTAGCCTCCAAAACATCTGCTCGGCTTTGGTCTAATTTTTCAGCGATTTTTGCAAGCAATAAATTTTTGTCGCTGGTTGAGAGGTTGGCAATCCTTTGACTTGCAACTTTTGTTAGTTCTAATTTTTGAATTAGCATATTGTATTTTAGTTATATTCACACTCCATTAAATTAACATTTTTTGCTTTACTAGTACAGTTTTTAAGAACTAAAAACCAACTTGGCATTCTTAATAAACAGAGTATAATTCTAAACACCTTCAAATTTGTATTTTACTCTTTTAATTTATACCTCTATGGCACATACATTTTCAGATGCAGGCTTTACAAAGGAAGTCCTTGAAGCTGATCTTCCGGTTCTTGTTGATTTTTGGGCTCAATGGTGTGGACCATGCCAAGCAATGACACCAATAATCGAAGAACTCGCTGAAGAATACGATGGAAAAATGTTAATTGGAAAAATGGATGTAGATGCAAATCCGGAAACTGCCCAAAAATACGGAATTATGAGTATTCCCAGCATTAAAATTTTTAAAGGAGGAGAAGTTGTAGAAGAAATGGTTGGTGCTCTTTCAAAGGATGCTCTAAAAGAAAAAATAGAAGCAAATTTATAACAATTATGTTGTAGAGGACAGCTTCCGCTGTCCTCTACAACAATTTCTACTTTCCATCCATCGCTTCATTCGCTAATTTATCCGCTAATTGATTCCGCTCTCGTGGAATGTGAACGAAACTAATTTCTGGGATTTCTTTCAAGAGCTTTTTAACTTTAAGGTAAATTTTCTTTAGTTCTGTTTTTTTTACTTTATATTCACCCTTCATTTGCTTCACAATTAGCTCACTATCCAAGTAAAAAACAACTTTTTCCGGAGCATAAGTCAAAACTTCTTCTACACCCAATAACAAAGCTGTATATTCCGCTTCATTGTTTGTTGCATGCGAAATAAAATGCTTAAATTCTGCAACTTTGCTTTCTTTTTCATTAAAAATAACTCCTCCACATCCGGCAATTCCCGGATTTCCCCGTGCCCCTCCATCTGTATAAACAGAGTATTCTCCCTTACGTTTTTCGCTTTCATTTTTTGTAGGAACCTGACTTAAAGCTTCCAAAACAGCCTGATTGATAAAATCAGACTGCTTTACTCTGTTAACTTTTTGATCTAACTCTTTTTGTACGGTACGCGTTAATTTTAACATAAAATCACGTTTTATCGTTGTCTCATGGAAACTCTTCAACAAAGTCAGGATGACGCAATAGTATTTAATTTCACATCTTTATTTTACCTTTACGCCCATCAACCATTTATTTTGTCCCAGCTTTGTTTGCATAATTAAGTACAGAATTGTACGTGTTACTGTGATAGCTGTGAACATCGAAACAATAATTCCAATTGAAAGCATGACTGCAAATCCACGAATAATGGACGTGCCAAACCAAAACAAAATTGCACACGTAATTAACGAAGAAAGGTTTGAGTCCCGGATAGAGCTCCATGCTCTTTCAAAACCAATTTTAATTGAGGCGGAAATATTTTTACCACTTCGTAACTCTTCTTTCATGCGCTCAAAAATCAAAATATTGGCATCAACAGCCATACCAATAGAAAGAATAATTCCTGCGATACCGGCAAGCGTCATCACCACCGGGAAGCCGGATTTTAGCACAAACACAATTATAACTGTGTAAATAAACAGAGCTAAATTAACAACAATACCAAGTAAACGATAATACAAAATCATATAAATTCCCAAAATAATCAAACCAATCACCCCGGCAAAAATTGACATCTGCAAAGCTTTTTCTCCCAAAGTTGCTCCAATTTGATATTGCCCTACCAACTCAATTGGTGCGGGAATTGCTCCAGTGTTTAAATCTTGCGCCAGTTGGGAAGCACTTTTTAACGTATAGTTACCGGTAATTTGTGCACTACCTCCACTAATTTTTTCATTTACATTTGGTGCAGAGATCAGATTTCCACCAACGAAAATCGCTACCGGCTTTCCAATGTTACGCTCTGTTATTTCTGCAAAAAGATCCGCTCCCTCAGAATCAAATTCAATCGCAACATAAGGTTGTCCCACTTGTGAAAATGCAACTGCAGCTCTTTTAAAATGTGAGCCGTCTAAGCCGGTTGGCTTCCAATTATCGGGTACTGTTGAAAAGAAAAGCTCTTGATATTCTATCTTTTCTTCCTCTCGTGTTACTTTTTGATCAATTACACGCGCACGTGCTGCTTCAATTTTTTTTCTTTGAGTATCACCGATAGCATCCTTTGCAACTTGAATTCTTTGTAAGTCATACGAAGTTTCCTTCGCCTCCTTTTCACCTGTTTTACGAATAATATGATAGCCAAAAGAGGTTTCAATTGGCTCTGACATATAACCGAGCTGAAGAGCAAAAGCAACTTCTTCAAAAGCCGGTGTCATTTGACCTCTTTCAAACCAATCCAATTGACCTCCATGTTTTCCGCTTGGACCATCTGAATATTTTTCCGCAAATGTTCCAAAAAGAGCTGATCCTGTTGCTGTGTCAGCGCCTGTTCCCGTTTGTGCGACTCTAACTTCTTCATAAATTCTAAACGCCTCTAGCTGAGCTTCTTCTTTTGTACGCGTGATTGTTTCATCTGCCCTTTCCGCTCCTTCATAAGCGATTAAAATATGGCTAGCCTTCACCATTTCTTTTTGCTCGTTTTTCTTAACAAGTTTGTATACATTCAAAAATTCCCCCTCTTCAACTACTTCAGAAATTTCACCTTCCGGCATATAGAGCTTTTCAACCACTTCTTTGCTAAAATTTGATTCGGGAACTTCCTTTAAGTCAACTTCCGTATTTTCAGAAATTTCTTCTGCAACAGTTAAAAAGTCTTCTCCATCTTCTGTGACTTCACGCTCTTCCATTGCTTTACCAACAATTTTGAGAATCGCAAAACCTTTTTTTTGTACAAAACTTTCGCCTTCCATGACAAATCCCTCATCTGATTCTAAAATCTCTCCTAAAATGACTCCTTCCTCGGCATTCCAAATCTTCTCTCTCAAATCCTCGCTTATTTCATCTTCAAATTTTTTGACACTTTCGTTAAAAAAAATTTGATTATCCGGAGTTGTATATGTTTTTGCTTGCTCAGCAAAAACAGTTGCTCCTGACGACTGTAAGTTAATTAAAATTTCTTTTGCTTTTGCTTCAATTTCTTCTTTTTCCTCTTTTTCCAATTCAGTCTTTTCTTCCTTAAACTCTAGCTGAATTGTTTTACCAATCATTTTTTTTGCCTCAGCTAGGTCCTTTATACCTGCCAGCTCAACAATAATATGTTTTTCATTTCCAATTTCAGAAGTATAAATATTTGGCTCTGAAACACCAAGACTGTTTACCCTACGTTCAATCGTCATTTTGACACCCTCAACTAAATCTGAAATCTGAACATCATTCTCAGGATCATCATCATTGTTATAAGCATTCACTTGGCGCAGATCCAATTTATAATCAAGTTGAATTCCTCCTTGCAAATCAAGCCCCAGTTTAATTTTTTTACTTTGTAGCCATTGTGTTGCTTTATTCTCCGGTAATTGTGCCTTTATATTGTCCGGAAGTGCAATGACTCCCATGAAAAAGGTCATTAGAACAATAAGGATAATTTTCGTGTAAAGCTCTTTTTTCATGATAATTTGTGTTTTTAAAATATTACTAGGCAGATTGTAGTTTTTTCTGCTTAATAACGCAATATGTTTTCATTTAGGAGTTTTTTACGAATAAAGCAAAAAACGCACCCTAACAAGAAAGCACAAAAAAATAAAAAAACATTATTCAATTTTACTTGTCTGTCGGCATAAAAAGTCTGCGGAATCGAATTTTGCTGTAACAAAACAAAATCTTCAATTAAAAATAAATCTTCTTCCAGATATATCCCCCTTATTAAAAGCTTGTTTCCTTTTTTAAATAAAAAATCCGTCATAGGGAATGAATGTTTTTCTGGATCAAATTTTACCCTGATTTCTTGAGCGTTTTCTTGCTTAAACAAGAAAGTTAAATCATTTGCTTGGACGGAGGATAGTACTAATCCTTTAATTTCAAATAATTCATCATAATCATAGGTTGCTGTCTTTGTTTTACTTTTTTTAGGATTGCCTGTCTGAACACTAGTTTGCATGTTGCTTCCCGTGTGTGTAAAAACCTCTCCTTCTTGCACTTTTGCATAAGCTAAAAAATCTGTACGCCGATTATAAGGATTGATTAAAGTCAAAGAACCTTGTTTGTTGTGCAGAGTCAACTTAGTATCTTTATAAAAAAATTTTTGTTCTACTCCTGGCTGTAACCAAATTTCAGGAAAAATAGTTTTTTCATTTTTTTGGCTTACAATTTTCCATCCCTCTAAATTAACAGGAATCGTGTCAAAATTTTTAATTGAGAAATACTCATTCAAACTATCTCTACCCTCGGGATTTGGCACAACAGCAACAAATTTAATTGCTGTAGAAGTTTGAGTTGGCTGATAAGGATCATCCAATTCAAACTTAAAAACAGTTTGCTTTTTTGTTTTAAAGCCAGTCTTGGTAATAATTTCCGTAGCAACATGATGCTCCCCCGATTCCAACTCTTTTGGGATTGCATAGTGCCAATGCCCGGCTTGGTCCGCTTGAGCAAAACCAACGATTAGCTTTGAATGAATAAAAATCTTAACAAACGCGCCTGGTTCAGCCAACCCCTCAATGCTTAATTTTTTATTATCTGCCTTTTTTAGGGAAGCTTTGGTTGAACTTTGTAAATAATCTAAATAAAGCTCTTGCCCGACATTTTTCTTTAAAGGATTAAGTCCATTATAAATTTCAAACCCATCAGGAATTCCATCTTCGTCCGTATCGTTTTTTTGAGGATCTGTTTTGTAAAGATTAATCTCGTCCTGATCCAAAAGACCATCTTGGTCTTGATCTTGTTTTTTTAGTGAAGGATAAAGTAAATTTTGCTTTCCAGGTGTCACAAATTGAGACAGGACAAAATTTCCTTTTTGATTTTTCTTCCAGCTATGATCTTTTTTTACTCTATTATATGTAAAAGATTCTTGAATAATTCCATCATGATTAATCAAATGCACACTATCCCCTCCATTATTCAAAGCGATGCCTGATTCTGAACTATAGATCAACAAAAAATCTTGTGCTTGAATTTTTGTGCCTTGAGGAAAAAGATAAGCTTTGCTGCCTTTATTGAGAACATCATCTAGCGACCATCCTCCCAAGTCAAAACTTTCTGTTCCTTTATTATAAATTTCAATCCATTCATTATTTTTATCTCCTAAGGTACTGCTTGGTAAAATTTCACTAAGCTCAATCAGGCTGAAATCAAAGTTTTGAACAAACTGTTTTGTTGCTTGTTCCAATTTAGGAATTATCTCCGCTTCGTTTTTTTTATTTTCTTTGGCTTTTTTTGTTGGTTGGATCCATCTCCACTGTTGATCTGACATTCTTTGGTAAACTGCACTGTCTTTGGCTTGCGAATAGACAATATTGTCTCTTATCTCCAAGTCGGGGCTGATTAAACGTACCTCATCTTCCTTGTTATTTAAGTTAAGCCCTGTTTTTAAGCTTGAAAACCTTAGAATTTCTTGTGGTTCAATCCAAGAGTTGATCGGAATAAAATAAGGCTTACTACCTCCCTCTTTGTCATCAAGTTGCCACCAATCCAAGTTAATTGTTTCCGTCCCCAAATTAATAATTTCAATCCATTCTTTGCCTTTGTCTTTCCCTTGAGGATTGGCTAAAAAACGATGTAGTTTAATTTGATCGGAGTATGATAAATTTTCCACAGGCTCAGGTCTGGAAGAATGTGGGCTGTTGCCTCCTACAGACTTTTTGGGCTTTACTGTAATGTGTTGTGAAATAAAGCTTGAACCACCTAACATATCCGTTATGCTAAGTTTTAATTCAAACTGACCAACGTCATACTTATGCGCAGGCGGATTACATTTATCCGAAAAATTTCCATCACCGTAGTCCCAAAAACAAGTAAAATTATCTCCATCCGGATCTTGTGAATTTTCTGCCGTTACGTTGACAGATAAGCTTCCTTCACCACTTGTTCTGCCTGTTCCTTGCATTGTAATCACTGCTTGCGGTAAATTATTTTGCAATATATTTTTTGCATTTCTCGTTGGACGATAGCTTTCTTCCCAAGCATTTGTTTCTAGATTACGCCACCATGAAACATCATCTTGTGCTGTTAAGTAAGCAAATTCATCAATTGCGGAATTAACTCCATCTTTTTTGAGAGCAATTTTGCCGTTAGAATTTTTTAGGCTCACATTAAACAAGCTTGGATCAAGAGTGAGAAAATTTTCGTTGTCTATAAAGTTAAAATCTACCAAATTAATTCTTTTCTTTTCATCAATTTCTAAATAATAATCATTTAGAATTAGCGAACCACTGCCTGAATAAAAAAGTTCAATCCATTCATTGCCTTCATCATTTCCCTTGACGTTAGCCAAAAATTCATTAATTTGCAAACCTAAAAAATCTGTTATCAAGGCTTGTTTGCTTTGAGTTTCATCAGAGCAATTTCCCTCTAAGTTGCACACTTTTAGCAAATACTCATAAACTTTACCCTTTTCTAAATTTTGAATTTCAAAACTATTTTTCGAAAATTGATCTAGCAAAATAAAACCACTGCCCAGCTTATTTTGATAAATTTGATACCCTCCAAAATCATCTTCCTTTACATCTTCCCAACTTAAAAGCAACGCCCCCGATTGTACGTTTATCTCAATTACAACCTCAGGCATTGTGGCATTATAATAAACCATGTTTTGACTTGCTTTAGTTGTTTGATCTGAAGCATAAGACCTCCAGCGTTCATTACCATCAGGAAATCTACCAACACTGCTGCCTTTTGTTATTGTTGTAAAAATTTCTTCTTCTCCATAGCTAAATTGGTCTAAAATAGCGCCTTCTGCATTTTTTAAGTAAATTCTGTCTCCCGAATTATTAAAAATGTTATAAAATTCAACGACAACAAAATCTTTTTTTTCAACAAAATCAATCTCTTCAAAAGTATGTCGAATACTAACTTCGTCTGACAAAGTCAGATTTGCTAAATTTATCCTTGCTTCTGTTGGATTATAAAGCTCAACCCACTCTTTACCCTCCAAAGGATTGATCATAATTTCGTTAAGATAGAGTTGCGTTAAAATGTCCTCCTCTTCTGTTATTTCTTCTTCTGCAGGCTTTGCCGGATCTTTTGTGGCTTGTGTGAAATTGGCAAATTCTTTGCTTACTTCTGCTGCGGAAAACAAAACCCAACTTTCACTTCCATCTGGCGATCTCCCCAGACTTTCGCCTTTGGCAATGGTTTGAAAAAGATCATCACTCTCTCCGTAGCTTACAAAATCAACAACTTCACTGTCTATATTTTTGAGATAAACTTGGTCTCCGGAGTTATTCAGAACATTGTAAAAATCGACTGTGATAAATCCTTTGGCGCAAATTAAAGCATTATCCTCAAACGTATATCTTGTTTTGACTGCGTCGGCAATTTGGAAACCGGTTAAGTTAATTTCAATTTCGGTTGGATTGTAAATTTCAATCCACTCTTTACCTTCAAGAGGGTTAATCATTATTTCGTTAAGCAGGATACTTGCTTCTTCTGATTGTTCTGTTTCTTCATTTACGATGGCACCAGAGGTTATTTGAGCAGCTGAACCGCTTGCAGCAACAACGTTGCTACCTGTGGAAATACTTGTTTGATTGAGAGTAATTTCAATTGAGTCGGATTGCTGATCTTGCGTATTTGTTTCTAAAATAATTCCGGTTTGCGTTTGCTGTAAATCGATTACGACCTCTTCCAAAGGAGTAAGATTGCTGCCCGAACCGCTTTCTTCTTCGGCAAAAACAAAGTTCAGGCAAGTTAAAAAACAGCTTAGGAAGAAACCTGTTTTAAAATAAAAACTGATCAAAAAAAGCAAATGTAAAAAAATACACTTAATCCACCTTAGACAATAATAATTAAATAAATGTTAAGCCTAAGAACTTTTTTAGTAACTAGGATTTAAGTATTTAGCTTGCTTCTTTTAGCTTTAAGGTTTCTACAAACTCTACTTGTAATTTTTCATAAATTGTTTTGAAGGCTAGCTGCACAAACTCATAAATTACAGCATATTTCCCCTTGTGTCCTTTTTTTAATAAAAAGCGTTGTAATAAAATTGTTGCAAGTTGTAAAAGATTAGAATCAATTTGTAAATCAATATCTAAGGTTGTTTCCATAATTTTTTCTGTTTCTTCTTTGCCAATCAGATAGATATGCTGAAACCATTCATTTATTTCTTGTTTAAGCTCAGGGTTAATTTTTTCAAAAACATCTTCCTGTAAAGGTATTAAATCTCCTTTTGCTTCCTGCGATCCTTGCAATAAAAGGCGTTCTTTTTTTAAGAGAATTACTTCTTTGCTTTGCCGGTCAACCAAAGCAAGAAGAGATAAAACAAAATCAGAAGGAGCATTATTTTCCACAAGGGCAGCAATCAAATTTGCTAGATCTGCGTTACCTTTGGTTTGTAAAAAATAAGCAATAATTTTTGCCAAGTGATTATCTTGCTTTTTCTTTTTGGATTCATCTTTTTTTAATTTTTTTAAAGCTTTTTGAGCAGCAATTAAGCGCTCCTTAAATTTTTCTTTGGAATCCTCAGAAGCTTCTTGAGCTTGAGGTAGATCTAAGTCTCCTAATTGATCAAAGTCTGACATAAGTTTGTTTCTATTAAGTTAAGCAACGCATTTAGTCTATAATGTTCATCATATTTTTACAAAGAAAAAAAGCCCTTCTAAGCAGAAGAGCTTCCTTGTATATAAAAACATCCTGATTAAACAACATGTGCAATTTTGTCCTTATACACACGTCCGTTGAATTTCTTCAACTTTTTCTCCGTAAACTTAACAATACCTTCTGATAAAGCAAATAAAGTATGATCTTTGCCCATACCAACATTTTTACCTGGAAAAATTTTTGTCCCTCTTTGGCGCATGATAATATTACCTGCAATAACTTTTTCACCTGCAAATTTTTTCACGCCAAGACGCTTGGCATTGGAGTCGCGACCGTTTTTGGTACTACCACCAGCTTTCTTATGAGCCATAACTTCTTAATTTATTTTTTAAAGCGAAAGGATTTTACCAGAATAAAAAGCTTTTGCAAGAAAATTTTATAAAATTTCTGCAAAATTATGTTTTAAGTATTTTTAAATAAACCTTTCTGTTTCTTGGACCGTCAAATTCGCAAAAATAAACGCCTTGCCAGGTTCCTAGGAGAATTTCCCCCTCGGAAATAATTAAACTCAACGTAGGTCCAAATAAAGACGATTTTATATGAGAGTCAGAATTTCCTTCTCTATGCTGAAAACGTGGATCATCATCTATAACTTCATTAATTTTCAATAAAATATCATCTACAACATCAGGATCAGCATTTTCATTAATTGTGATTGCGGCTGTTGTGTGAGGTATATGCAGCAAGATAATGCCGTTTTGGGTACCGGAATCATGCACAATTTTTTGAACTTGTTGCGTAATATTTACAAATTCATTTCTTTGATTTGTGTGTAGATTAATAGTTTCCATTTTTATTTGCCTGATTAAACTCTTTCCACTTGTTTAGCTCTGATTCTGGTAAAGGGTTATTTCCCATTGTTACTTCCGTTAAGTTCTCTAAGTTTGCCAAAACAGCAACATTTTTAATCTGATTTGATTCTATACGCAGCTTTTTCAAATTTTCCAATGCATCAATTCCTGCAATAGAATTAATTTGATTATGCTGAATTTGAAGGTACTCCAAAGAAGTCAGAAGGCTAATTTGAGTTAAATCATCTGACTCAAGGTTGTTGTAAGCAAGATCAAGCTGTGTTAATGCCGGTAAGTTGCCTAAATCAATCTCTTCAATTTGATTTTTATAAGCTTCAATGCTTCTTAACATTGCAATATTTTCTATATTTTCTAATTTTTTAATTTGATTATTGTCAATTTTTAGCTCCTTTAAGTTTGGTAAAGCTAAAAGATCATCGGAAATCTCTGTAATTTGATTGTTTGATAAATTGAGGTATAAAATATCCTCTTTTTGTACAGCGGTCGCAATTTCAGAAAAATCAGGAACTTTGGTTAACCCAAGATCGCTTAAATCTAGGTTAAAATTATAAATATTTTCATCAATATATTCTTTTGTAATTAAGTTGTCTCCTTCCGAGTTTGGTGTGCTGGGAGTTACGACTTGTTTTGTACAGGCGGTTAGAGTCAAGAGTACAAGAAAAGTTAAAATTAATTTTCGCATAATGTAAGTAGTTAAGTGTGGTTAATTATAGGCTTAGTAGTTTTTTTGTAAACAATAAATTAAATAAAAAGATACACAAAAACCCCCTCTCTTTCGAAAGGGGGTTTAAGTTTAATCGTTAACACTTTTATTAACTACTGATAAAAAGATTATTAGTCAGTAAAGTTAAGTTTTGTAGCTTCAATCGTTGAATCATCAAGTAAAAGTGCTGCACGATCAGCAGCAGATTCTTCAAGTTGACCAGAGGCTGTTCCACCGTCCGAATCGTATTCTATATTTGCAGAACCTCCAGTACCTGCATCTAAGTTATCCATTTTTACTTGTAAGTGCTTTGATCCAGTTAGTGAACCAATATTAGCTTTGATCAAATAACAAACAGATGTTGAATTATCAATTTGTTTATTTACAAGATTGATACCAGCTGTTCCTGGAGTTGTGTCTGTAGTATTTGTCGTTAAATTAACTACAGCAAATCCATTTGTCATTGAAGTTAGCTCAGCTGTATCGTCTCCTGTTCCGTTAATTTTTTCAACGGTCACAGAACCTGAGTTAGAAGCATGGGTAATCAACTGAGTTCCTGAAGACGCACCGAATGCATTTGAGTCAATTGTAAATCTCAATGCTGTTAAGTTTGTCTTTAAAGAACTTCCGTCAGCTGTCTTTGTGTTACTAGATGCATCAGTTGTTAATTTCAAAATCGCAACATCATTAGATCCAGTTGACAATGTAGTTGTTACCGATTTAGAACCACAGCTTGAGACAAATTCAGCTCCAGAAATTCTGGTCGGAACTGTAGAAAATGCTAATGAATTAGTTGATGCAGTTGGCAAAGTAATAGTTTTGTTTGAACTATCTCCATCTGCATCTGTAATATCCATAGATAAAACCATGTCAGTTACGATTGAACCAGCCGCGTCTTTACCCATTCTAGCAGCTTTCACTTTTACGAATACATTTTCTGATCCTTCATCTACAACATAATCAATATCATCAAAAGTAACTGTTTTACCTGTTACAACTTCACGAGCAATTTCATTATCATCTTCATCGTAAAGAATAAGGTCAGAAACTGCTGACTTAAATTGTGCAGAAGTCAAGTATACAGCAGTAGCACCTGTTCCAATTATATCTAAGTCTTTAATCAAAATTGGTTCATTTTTAGCAGTAAGCTCAAATGAAGCAATATAATCAGAAGTAGTATTACCTAACACCAATTTTGCTTTGTCTGTTTTGTTATCAGTGTTATCCGCAAGAATAGTAAGTGTTCCAACACCAACAATTGTTACAACTCTCGCTGAATTTGATGGTGTAGAGAAACTAGAAGCATTTGTTTTGGTAACAGAGTCTACATCAATACTTGAGAACGTGTCTGAATCATCATCATCAGCAGTAATACCAGCTAAACCAAATTGAATTGTATCATCCGCTTTAGTTGAATCATCAACGAAATCTGCAGTCACAAGCAAACGCACAGTTCCACTAGCTTCAATATCAATATCTAAATCATCAAACGTAATTTTATTAGAAGCAAATTGAGAACCAGACTTAGCATCTAGTTCTGTTAAGTTGTTTCCATTCTTTTCATAAAGAGTTAGTTTGTTAATACGTGTATTGTCTGCAGTATCAGAAGTATTTGGTGCATTATCCGTGACATCAGCTTCAACAACAATTTCATCTACATTAGCAGAAGAAGCAGAAGTTGTTTCGATCAGGAATTCAAGAACCTCAACATCTTCTGTACCAATTACGGCATTTTTAGTAGAAGACATTGTTACAATAGAAGCTGTCAAAGAAGAAGCTTCTCCTGTTTGTGTTTTGTATGTAATAGAAGCTGGAACGACATCCCCTACATAATTATCATCTGCTGTTTCTTGGAATTCAATACCGTCGTTAATAGTACCACCTGTTTTTCCTGCATCAGCAATTCCTGTTAACTTTGTTACAATTGTATAACCTGTTATTGCTACATTTTGAACATCAGCACGAAGCTCAAAGACTCTTTCCTCTCCTGCTTTAAGAGAAATACCAAGGTCTCTGTCATAGTAAATTGTATTTGTTGTTGACCCAGCAGTTGCTTGTAGATCATACACAGAGCCTGTTTTTACATCATGCAATTCAATGTTTTCTAAGAATGCATCAATATTTGCGCCCGTAGTAGTTATGTCTGCATTTACTGCTTTTAGCTCTACATCATCACCTGCGTTTACTGTTGCTTTAAAAGCTCCAAGCACTAAATCCTTTTTGTCTTTTCTAAATTTATCATTTGGCTCTTCTTTTGTAATAGTAATTGCACCAGCTTCAATATTAACTGTTCTTGGACTCCATGGAGCTGTCGTTAGATCAACACCAATACCAAATCCAAAATTATCTCCTTGCCCTTCAATGTCTACAGTGCTTTCAAAGTCAAGGATTAAAGTTTTGTTAGCTTCTCCAATGATATCTGCTGTTACTTTGAATTTAGCATTCTTGTTTTTAAGAATTTCAAACGGTTCATCAAAAACAAAGGCAATATATTTATCGTTTAATGTTCCTTGAGCAACCTCTTCACCATCTGAAAGAAGCTTAAGATTGTCAAGAGCACTTTCTTCCGAAGCTAAACCTGTTTCTTTCATTGTCACTTGAGTTACAACGATATCCTCAGTGTTATTAACTTCTAATTTAAATTTAGCAATCGTAACATCTGTTTCACCAACTTTAACATCAGCAGGTGTACCATCATTATAAACAGTTACCTTTCCTGCATCTGTATCGTTGATTTCAAATGTATTCGATCTTACTGGGAAGTCAGCTATTACATCTTGTGCGTTTGAAGAAACTGCATCCTCATTAGTCAGTGCAAAGTTATGATTACCTGTTGCGTCACCGCTAACCTTAGTATTTGTAGAAGCCACAATACACGCTTCAAGAGTTTCACCGGCTTCAATTTCAACCCCTCCACTTAAAAGAGTAAAGGTAACTTCGTCATCTGAATTGATTGTTTTTGATTTAGAAATTCTATTACCTTCTCCATCCTTAAGAACTAAACCAGTAATAGCGTCTCTAGAACCTACACCTCCTCTTATGAATTGAAGAGATGTAACCTTGATATCATCAGCTCCTGCTGTTAAATCCCAACAACCAACATTAACATTAGCTGAAGCAGGCACTGCTGCTGATTCCATAGAATCAGAGCTTAAGCTAACTTCTAGGTCACCATCTGCTGTTTCCATTGGCTCGTTGTCGTCGTCATCATCGTTATCATCGTCATCATCTTCGTTGTTATCATCGTCATCATCGTCTACTTTTCTTTCCATAGGATCTGTAGCATTGACAGCAAGTTTTGCAACTTGAGCACGTGTTACCGGATCACCAGGACCAAAATAGCCCGTCATATCACCGTCTGCATCTTTATAACCATCGATGATTGATTGGTTATATGCAGTTGTAACGTAGTCGTAGTACCAAGCGTCTTCGTCTACGTCTTTAAACATTCCAGCCGGATCAGTGTCTGTTGGAACACCGTAAGCGTTTACTAGAATTTTTGTAGCAGCTGCTCTGTTTACTGTGTCACCAGGACCAAAAAGACCAGACATGTTACCACTTGCGTCTTTATATCCTTCAACAACTCCAAGAGCTGCAGCTGTTTCAACATA
Source organism: Candidatus Altimarinota bacterium (assembly GCA_028279865.1). Classification (GTDB taxonomy): domain Bacteria; phylum Patescibacteriota; class Gracilibacteria; order JANQMV01; family JANQMV01; genus JANQMV01. The sequence continues at coordinate 19,374 of JANQMV010000012.1, forward strand.
TTGATAGAACCAAGCATCAGCTGGAACATCAGAAAATGTTGGAGTATCAGGAATCAAATCTGTTTGAATTCCTGTAGTAGCTTCAATCGCAATTTTTACAAGTTCAGCGCGATTGAGACTATCGTCTGGACGATAGTTGTCATTTGCATCAATTATGCCATCTGTCACTAATTGTTCAACATGATCGTATGCCCAGTGGTTTGGAGACACATCGTCAAACGTTTGTGCAGAAGCTTGAGGAGCAACAGCCACTGCCACAGTGAAAACTGCTGCGCTAGCAATTGAAGCAATTGCTTTCCGTAAAGTACGGAATTTGTGAGAAATACTCATATACTTCTTGAGTTAAGAAATAAATAAAAATAGTAAAAACAAAGTAGTTTTTTATCTTTGTTTTATATTAATCTGATTTTTCGGTCGAAGCTGAGACAAACAAGATTAAGCTAGCACGCCTTCACTATATAAATATAACAAAGGGCCAACTTTTTTATTTGTGCCATTTTCATATTGAGAAATCAGTCAAGGTCCAAAGTTTATCTTCTGCAAGAAAACTTAAACCATACATCTTTTCATGCTTCGTATGCCTAATTTTTAAAGAACTGAAATATATTAAAGTTATATTTGACCAACAATTACTGTAAACAACACACAAACAGAGCGTATATTGACTCCTTTTTTGGAAAGCAATATTGCCCTATCTCTCTCCTGACTCAATCTAAACAAATTTCAGTTGTACAAATATTATTCATCTCTACTACCAAAGTCAAATCTTTTTTACTCTATTTTTTCCTTTTTTCTAGGGATTTTTCCTTGCACAACTTACTTGTTTTCTTTCGTCGCTCTTTAAAACACAAAATACAGGCAAAATGTTTCAGCTTTTTTCTTGACCAAGGAGCTTTAAATGTTTTGTAAGTATGCTTTTTGGATGTTTTTATATAGACACAGATCAAAAAAGTTGCATTTTGTGTTTTAGAAGAAGAAAAACATTAACCGAAAAATAAAAAGCACTGATTTTTTTTTAATTTTTCAAAATTCTACTTCTTTTTTATTTCAAAACCTTCGGCAATGTCTTTTATTTCATATCCTTTTTCAGAGATTAAACTTCTTAACTTGTCAGATTCTTCCCATTTTTTTTCTCTTCTCATTTTTTCTCGCTTTACTGCTAATTTTTGAATTTCTGCAGGAATATCTTCTTTTTCCTGCATTAATTCCAAGCCTAGGACTTGGTCAAATTCTTGAATTAAGCTTAGTTGCTGTGAGTTTGACAAATTTTGATCTTTGATCGATTCCCATAAAATAGCTAAGGCTTGTGAAGTATTTAAGTCATCGCTAATGGATTTTTCAAACTGCAGCAGATATTTGTTTTCCTGTTTGAGCGACTTTCCTTGTTGGACATTTTTGTTGTGTAATTCTTGAATTTTTTCTTTTAAATTTTTGTACCCATTATGCGCGCTTTGCAAACCTTCCCAAGTAAAATTTAACTTTGAGCGATAATGTGCATTCAAACAAAAATACCTGTAATCTAGGGCGCTAAAGCCTTTGTCCAAAATGTTCTGAAGTGTATAAAAATTACCTAACGATTTAGACATTTTGCCTCCATCAACTTGTAAAAAATTATTATGCATCCAGTAATTCACAAATTTTTTACCTGTCACACCCTCACTTTGAGCTATTTCATTTTCATGATGCACCGGAATATGATCAATGCCACCGGTGTGAATATCAAAGGTTTCTCCTAAATACTTCATTCCCATTGCGCTACATTCTATGTGCCAACCTGGAAAACCTTCTCCCCAAGGTGACTTCCAGTGCATAATGTGATTTTTATTTTCTCCCACTAAAAATTTCCACAAAGCAAAATCTTCAGGATTACGTTTTTGATCTTTTATTTCAATGCGCGAACCTGCTTCCTTATCTTCAAGCTTTTGTCCGGAAAGTTTCCCATAATCTTCAAAGCGACTCACATCATAATAAATGCCATCATCTGTTATATAGGCATATCCGTTTTCAAAGAGCTGCTCAATCATTTTTATTTGTTCCTCAATATGCTCAGTTGCCCTCGGCATCCAGTTTGGTGTTTTGATATTTAATTCTTTCAAATTTTCTTTAAATACATCCTCATAATAACGTGCAATTTCATAAGGATCTTTTTTTTCTCGCTTTGCTGCTTTTTCCATTTTATCCTCACCTTCATCTTCATCAGAAACCAAGTGTCCCACATCTGTAATATTCATCACATGAGCAACCTCAAAGTCTAAAAAACTCAAGGCTCGACTCAACGTATCGGCAAAAATAAATGCCCTTAAATTTCCAATATGTGGAAAATCATAAACTGTCGGTCCGCAAGAATAAATTTTTACCTTTTTTGCTTGAATGGGTTTTAAGGTCTCCTTTTGACGTGTCAATGTATTGTAAACCTGCATAAAATATATCTAAGTGAATAGCTTAACATTTATAATTTAACATTTATAATCAGATTGTTAAAATTTTTAATTTCAATTAATGGAGCTTTCAATTGTTATTCCCACATATAATCGAGCGAACAAACTAAAACAGTCTTTGGAATATTTACAAAAACAAAGCACACGAGGCTTTGAGGTAATCATCGTAGACGACGGCAGTACAGATGAGACCAAATTAATTATTGAAAAAATTAAAAAAAGCTCTTGGCTGGATTTAAAATATTTTTACCAAAAAAACCAGAAACAAGGAGTCGCAAGAAACTTAGGCATTTCTAAAGCAAGTGGCAATTTAATTCTGTTTTTAGGAGACGATATTTTAGCTTTACCGCATTTGGTTGAAAATCATTTAGCCGTTCATCGGGCTTTTCCAGATACAAATATTGCTGTTCTGGGTCATACAACTTGGGCGCCATTTTTATCTATCAATGAATACATGAGGTTTTTAGAATGGGCAGGGTGGCAGTTTAACTATAATAAAATTGACAGACTAAAAGCCTTTACACGCTTTAAGGAATATAAGGATTTTTCTTTTAAAGGTAAATTTTTACCTCAAAAAATACAGTATTGGTTTTTTTACACCTCCAACCTTTCACTCAAAAAAGAGCTTTTAAGCAGAGAAAATTTTGATGAAAATTTTAAAGCTTATGGCTGGGAAGACATTGAGTTAGGCAAGCGTCTAACCCAAAAAGAAAACCTACACCTGTACTACAACCCGCAAGCAACTGCTTATCACTCACATATACAAACAGAAGACCAATTGGAAGACAAAATGCAAACACTTGCAACTTCTCTTAAGTTCGCCCCTCAGCTAAAGCCTAAGTGGTGGAAGGTTCTCATTATTAAAATAAGTCTAAATGCTTTCGTCTTAAAAATAATTAAGCTAACTTGTAACAAAAAATGGTATCTTTGGGCAAAAGCAAAAAAGATTTTTTATGCAAATTTATGAAATATTATTGGGATGACATCATTGGACATAAAAAAAGCATTACCCAACTGGAAAACGATATTTTAAATAAAAACTTGGCACATGCCTATCTTTTTGCAGGTCCTGCCGAGGTGGGCAAATATGCTATTGCTAAAAAATTTGCCAATATTTTAATTTGTCCGAATGATTATTGTCGTAGCTGTGATGATTGTCAGCAGTTCCAAGATAATTTACATCGCGATGTCGTTACGGTAAACAAGCTTTGGATTGATAAAATTAACGACAACTTGGAACAAATTGCACGTTCGAGTAATTTTAACCAAATTCATCGTGCCAAAAAAAAGACAAAAACAGATATTATTTCTATTGATGATATTCGCTCTTTCAGTCAAAAGTTATACGAAAAAAAACAAAGTAAATATAAAATTTGTTTAATTAAAAACATTGAAAGATTGCAGCCTGTGGGTGCAAACGCTTTGTTAAAAATCTTGGAAGAGCCTCCTCAAGGCACTGTTTTTATTCTCACTTCTTCTTATCCGGAAAAGGTTCTCAAAACTATTTTATCTCGCGTTAGAAAAATTGCTTTTTCCAATGTGGCTGATCAGGTAATTTTACAACAACTGCAAAAACAAACTGATGCTGAAAACTTATCTGAAATAATTTCTATAGCGCAAGGAAGACCCCCTATTGCTGTTAAACTATTAAAAGATTACTCCTTGTTTGAAAAAGAAAAAACCCGTTTTCATCAGATTGCCAACATTCTAAGCAAACCTGAGCTTAAAACGGATTTTCAATTTATTGAAAAGCTAATCGAACAACCACAAGATATTGAAAATTTTTTAAATGCCTTGTTGCGTTTTTTAAGAACGCTCTTATTGGAAAAAAGTAAAAACTCTCAAAGCGGACTCTCGCAAAAAATAACTTATTCAAACTTAGTTACGATGCAAGAAAAAACGAACAACACAAAAATAATGCTTAAACAAAACATTAATAAAAGACTCTTGTTGGAAAACTTGATTTTGGATTTAAAGAGCCTAGCCTAAATTTTTTCTTCTTTTAGTCTACTTGCACAGTAATCTTAACTCTTTCGCTGATTGTTAATTTGTCAGAATTGTTTTTGGTTCGGATAAAAAACTCATAGACACCACTTTTGGGCGGAACCCAAGTAGTAATTAATTTGCCATTCCACGAACTATCAGGTTTTCCAAATGTTTGCAAAACGCTCATTTTACGTGTCTCCAAATCTTGTTCAATTAAATTTATTTCCTTTAAATCTTCCAACAAGTCTTTCGGAAAATCAGCTACAATTGTTAAGTTGTCAGATTTTTTAATAAAAGTATCCGTTTTGGGAGAAGTAATTTTTATTGTAGATAATGCAGCTGCTTGGTTTGAAGTTAGTCTGAAAGTGATTTCATCTTCAGTAGAATTTGCTGTTTTGTCAAACGCTATAATTTTTAAAACTGCCTTAGTTCCAACCTTTGGTACAATAATTGTTTTTTCATAGGGAGCTTTGCGAGCGATACCCACCTCTTCATCATTCAAGTAAAAAACTACCTTATCAATATCGCTTTTTGCGTCATAAGAATAGGTTTTCACTGTAATTTGGCTTCCTTTTTCAATTTTTTGCCCATCCTGAGGAAAAACTATTTCACTATGAGGCGGATCATCATCCGAGGCTATTTTGACTTCAATTTGAGAGGTTGTTGTATTGTATACTCGATCATAAACCTTGACCTTAAGTTCATGCATTGAACCTATTTCTGTTTTTGTACCGACTCTTATATTACCTTTCCAAGGTGCTTTTGTTACGGTATCTTTCAATTCATCGTTCCAATAAAATTCAATTTTTTGAATGCCAATTTCAGATTCTACGTCAAGGGTTACCCCTACGCTGGGAGGACTAACCGAACCAAAAGCCACAGGAGCCACAATTTGTACCTCGGGTTTCTTTAAGCTCGTTTCTGCTGTGTGCACATCATCATATTCTTCCGGAGCTTTAACTAAAATGTTTTTAATGCCTAGTTTTTCTAAATAAGTTTGCGCATAACTTCTCTCCCAATTTTGTACCGGGTTTTCCCATTTCGCCACACCTGGAAGCTGCGAGTGAAAATTAATAACGGCACGCGCTTCAATAGAAGCTTTTGGCGTGTATTCTGTCGGTAATTTACCTGAGATACTATCTACCTCTATCACTTTGAGAGTATTGTCGTATTTGTTCGGTATGTTAGTTTGAGCAAATATTTCATTTTTAATTAAACCTTCCGGTGTCCACTGTGTCGGAAGCAATCCGGAAAGTTTTGAGACTTTTATCCATTTTACACCCTCAGGTTTTTCAAATTCCTTTGCCGGAACTCCCTCAAGCGCATCTTCCATATATCCTTTCCAAATCGGTGCAGCGCAAGTCCATCCGCTAGCCTTTAAATTTAACACACTTCCATCATTATTACCTGCCCAGACTCCTGTTGCCAACTGTGGCACAAAACCAACTGTCCATGCATCAAAGGGATAAGTAATGTTATCAATTTTTTTATTGGAAGTTCCTGTTTTTACTCCATTTTTTCTGCCTTTTAATTGAAGATAAGAATTCCAGCCAGGACCACGCGCAGAAGCATCACTAAGCACATCGGCAATTAAATAATTAACCTGCGGATCTAAAACTTGCTCAGATTCAGGTGTTTTCCACTCTTCTAAGATATTACCATCCGCATCTTCAACTCTCAAAAATGGTGTAATCGGCACTTTTTTACCATTATTGGCAAAAACACTATAGGCAGAAACAAGATCTAATTGACGTACTTCTGCAACTCCCAGAGGAAGTGCTCCTCCGTACCAGCTTGCCTCTCTTTCAAATTTCAATCCCATTGACTGGGCAAGTTCGTAAACATTTTCAACGCCTGCCAGCACTCCAATTTTAACTGCAGGAATATTCAAGGAATTACCCAAGGCTTGTCTTAAGGTTACAGGTCCGCTATATCTGCCATCGAAGTTTTTCGGCTTATAATCATTACCAAAGTCTGTCGCTACATCAAATAAAACGCTCGCCGGAGCATATCCTTTTAAAAAAGAAGCCGCATAAGCAAATGGTTTAAAAGAAGAACCCGGCAATCTTTTCATTAAAGAAACATTTACATTACCATCATTTTCTATATCCCAATAATCACGCGAGCCAACCATGGCTAAAATTTGACCTGTTTCTGGTTCAATACTAACCAGTGAAGCATTGCCCGCACTACACCTGGTTTCGTTAATTTTACCTTGTTCAGTAACGTGTTTTTCCGCTAATTCTTGTAAATGTGGATTTAGTGTTGTAAAAACTCTTAAGCCTCCTTTTTCGATAACTTCTTTTCCGTATTTCTTTTCTAACTCTTCTTTCACATACATTACAAAATGTGGTGACTTTATGTTTGTACGTGCTGACTGAAATTTCAGAGTTTGCATTTCTTCCCAAGCTTCTTCTTTTTCTTCATCTGAAATATAGCCAAGTTCCTGCATTCTCAATAAAACAAAGTCCGCCCTTCCTCTAATATAAATCGGTGTATCTTCATTGAGGTAACCGACCTTACCAATTAAGCCTCTTGTTACGGAACCTGGCAATTTTTCCAACAAATCCGTTTCTGATTTTATGTCTAAATTTTTGTGAAGCTCAAAATCAATAGCGTCAATTTCAGAGTACCTATGCTGTCCGTAAGGAGAATAATGACTTGGTGCCTGAGGCAAAGCCGCTAGAATTAAACTTTCTGCCAAGGTTAGCTCATTCGCCGTCTTGGCAAAATACGTTTCTGCTGCTGACTCCACTCCATAAGCATTGGAACCGTATGGAATCGAATTCAGGTACATTGCCATAATTTCTTCTTTGGAAAACTTATTCTCAAGTTGTACTGCGAGAATTACTTCTTTTAATTTACGAATATAGGTTTTTTCTCTTGTTAAAAAAGTGTTTTTAATAAACTGCTGTGTAATTGTTGAACCTCCCACTTTAGAATTCTCGTCAGTTAAATTAATCCACACAGAGCGTAAAATTCCTTTTAAATCAAAACCCTTATGTTCAAAAAACTGTGAATCTTCAATCGCTAAAGTGGCCTTTACCAGGCTATCAGGAATTTCTTGCAAAGGAATAATCTTACGATTTTCTTCACCATGAATCACATAAAGTTCATTTCCCTGTCGATCCAAAATTAATGTTGATTGAGCAAAATTTAATTTACCGAAGTCATTTATGTTAGGTAAATCTTTAAATAAAATCACTAAAAAAATAAAACCTGCAATCAGCCCTATGAGAAATGAACCCAAAAAAAACATTAAAACCCAAAACCAAATCGGTTTTTTCTTTTTTTGCTTCATTTGTTTATCACGACTAATCTTCGTAATAATTTTATGAACTTTAAAGTTTGTCATTTTTTTACTTTTTCTAAGTTCGGACTAAACTGTTTTTTAAGTCTTATTTTAAAAGCTTACTAAACATTTTTTCAAAAACCATTTGATTTTTTAGTTGCAAAAAGCCTTTTCCATCTTGTTTATAAAATTCTTTATATTTTTCTTGATTTTGAGGAGGCTGCTTAGCTAAAAGTACTTTTGATGCTTTTAGAACCTCATCATCCTCAACGATAATTTTTTCTTCTTTAATGATTTCCTGAGCAACTAAACGAAGTTTTACGCGCTGTTCTGCTGTTTTTTGCATTTCTTTTTTTAACTCTTCTTCTGTCTTTTTCATATGCTCTAGATGTTTTTCCCAAGGCAGTCCCTGTTGTAAACCTTGCATTTTTAAGTCATCAATCATGAACTCTACTTCTTCACTGATGAGTACCTCTGGAATCTCTATTTTAACTTTTTTAGCAATTTCTTCAAGCCATTTGTTTTCTCTTTTGACTTGCGCATCTTTGCTCTTTTTTTCCAACAAAGAGGTTTCAATTTCTTTTCTAAATTCATCTACTGTTTTTTTAGTTCCTGTAATTTTTTGTACAAATTCCGCGTTTAGTTCTGGTAAAATTGATTCTGTTAACTTGTTTAACTTTACTTTGAATTTGGTTTTTTTGCCGGCCATATTTTTAGCATGATATTCCTTTGGGAAAGTAATGCTAAACTCTTTTTCCTCTCCTGTTTTCATACCTACTACGTGTTCTTCAAATCCCGGTATAAGTGTGTTTTCACCTAAAACAACAGGATGATTTTTACTTTTGGTGTTTTCCAAAGGAACCCCGTCTGGTGTAAATCCTTCAAAATCAATTTCCGTACGATCACCTTTTTTTGCTGCACGTTTCACCTCTCTGTATTCTGCTGCTTGTTTACGAAAGTTTTCCACCCATGCATCAATTTCTTTTTTAGCAACTTTTTCAGTTTTTAAAGGAACATTAACTTTTTTATAATCTGGCAGTTTGACTTCCGGATAAACATCTACTTTTACTTTGTAAACAAGTGGTTTTTGAGTAATAATTTCAACTTCAGGTCTTGCAATTACGGCAATTTTTTCTTTATTAATTGCTTCTGAGTAACTTTTTGGCATTAAAATGTCGATAATTTGATGCTCCATAGCATGTTCTCCACCTACTTTTTCAATTAAAATTTTCTCCGGAACATGTCCTTTTCTAAAACCATCAACTTTAACTTCTTGACTCATTTTTGCCAAAGCTGTTTTACGGGCTTTTTCCCATTGCTCATCTGTTGTTTCTATTTCAATTTCAACTTTGGATTTAGCTAGTTTTTTGATCTGAATTTTCATAGTTTTTTCTTTGATTAATTTTGCAAATGCGCACAGGATTTTATTCTATTTATTAAAAAAACACAATTTAATTTGATTTCCGGAAAAATATATGCTAGAATTATATGAAAATTAAAAAATAAATATTAATTCTTATCCCTATGAAAAATAATTTTATTTACCAAGGAATCAGCACCTTTAGCCTTTGCCTGATTCTCTGAAATTCAGTCATAGCTGCTTCAGGAGAAACCATTGAAGAAGCAATAACTTCCACAGGAGCAGTAAATAATGCAACAGGTGCTGTTGTTTCATCTGTTGATATTTATGCAGATGGTCCGCAAATTGAAAAAGTGGAAACAATTGGCAATCGACACCTCCGCATTCTTTTTAATGAAGGTGTTTTATTGCCCGATGAAAGTCCCGAAGTTGCTTTTACAATAACGCCTTATAATAGTTCTGACAGCTTTTTATCAATTGAAAAAGCAGAATATGAAATCAGTGATATAGATCTAAAAACAATTATTCTTACAGTAGAGGAACAAGAACTAGATCAAAATTATATCATTACCGCTGGTATTAATTTGACAAATCTAGCAGGAAATCCTGTTGTAAGCGGTGTTTATGATACCGGGTTTTTTATTGGGACAGATGAACTGGTTAGTGATGATGAAATTGACCTACTCACAAAAGAGCAAGAAAATGAAGAGGATCAACCAGTGAATGAAACAGGGACAGGGGAAACTGTTGTAGAAAATACGATAGACACAACTGCTCCGGAAAATATTACAGACTTGATGATCACACAAAAATTGCTTGAATTGAATGAATACCTTGTTAAGCTGACTTGGACACCAAGCTTAAACACTGCCGAAGATTTAATTGATCAAATACTCTATAAAAGTTTAAATCGTGGTAAAAATTACGATGAAGGTCTTTCTTTGGGGGCAAATGCAACAAAGTACGAAACAAAATTAGAAGGTGGTAAAGAATATACATTTAAAATTACCACCAAAGATCACACAGGCAATGAAAGCACAGGGGTAATTAAATCTATTCGTTTACCACAAACGGGTCCTGCGGGAGTGATATTACTTGCTTCTATTATTAGTGGGCTTGGAGCTAGTCAGATTTTAAGAAGAAAAAGAAAATAAGTGTATCTAAGCACTGTTTCAAAAAATGTGTCTGTCATTTGTGATTAAGGTTATTGTGTAGGCAATAACTAACCAATCTAAAGATGTCGAAGCAAAAATGTCCAAAC
>JANQMV010000013.1 GCA_028279865.1 Candidatus Altimarinota bacterium
GCCTGATAATGATAAATGAGTGGGGCAGGAAGGAGAAAGGGGCGATAATTCTGTAGAAAATATCTCATGAAGAGATAGTGCTAATTCGTTTATTGAAACTAAAAGTGGAGCAATTTGAAAACAAAATAACGTTAAAGCTTATGTTGATCCTTTGTTAGAAAATGTAATTGGAGATAAGTTGCCGAGACCGGAAGGGTCGGATGGTTTGGAGATGCTTCAATGGCTCGTTCAGAAAAACCTAATTTTTTATGTAAAGTGGATTATGGTTTCTGTTTCTGTGGCGTATTTATCAGTTTATGGCTTTTTGTACATTACTGCTTCAGGGAAGGAAGAAAATATTACAGAGCAGCATGATAATTTGATTTGGGCTTTGATTGGTTTTACCTTGGTGGGAGTTTCAAGTTTGGCTATTGATGTTTTTGCGCCGGTTGCGGGAAATAAAACCAAAACATGAGAAACTGTTGAGAGTACGGGTTTGCTCAATGTAGAGCTTTTTAATAGTGCGGCGATGAATATTGTTGTTTTTATTGAATATATGCTGGGAGCTGTTGCTGTTTTGTATATGCTTTTGGGTGCGATTCGTTTTATTATGGCGGGAGGGGATGAATCTGTGATGGAAAATGAAAAGAAAAATTTTACTTGGGGATTTTTTGGTTTGATTATTGTGATGATTGCGGATGTTTTCATTAAGTTGGTTTATAATCAAACAACTCTTGAATTTGCAGGAGAAGAGGGGACAGAAAATGCTGTCGAGGAGCTTTTTGGGGTTGTAAATTTTGTTTTGGCGATTATGGCTGTTATTGGTGTTTTAACTTTAGTCATTGCAAGTGTTTATTATGTGACGGCGATCGGTGATGATGAGACGACCGAAAAGGCCAAAAATATTATTAAATCAACAATTACAGGATTTATTATTATTAGTTTGGCATATGCGGTGGTTTATACTTTTATGGGTAATTAAGAAATCTTATGAAGATTTTTAGACAAACATTTAAATTTATTTTGGTTTTATCCTTATTATTGCTTGTGGGGAATGAAATTGTTGTTGCTTATGAGTGAATTGAGATTCCGGGAACAGATAAGATGATTGGTACGGGGGCAAATTTAGTCGATCCTTTAAGCATCGGGAAAGCTGATTCTGATGAGGAAGGTGTCCAGATTATTAGCCGTGCGGTTTATTATGTTGTTGATACTCTCAAGTTAATTTTGTATGTGATTGCTTTAATTTACATTATTGTTGCTGCTTTGAACCTAATAACGGCACAAGGAGATGAAAATAAGATTAAGAGTAATAAGGATACTATTGTTTTTGCGATGTTCGGTTTTATTATCATTCTTTTGGCCGATACGGCGGTTACACAGGTTTTTTACGGTTGAGGAGGTACGATTGGGGTCAATGGAGAGGAAATTTGACCGGGGGATTGTTTGCTCAATCCGACACAGTGTGCAACTCAGGGAGCTTCAGAGCTTTTAGGTCTTGTATATTGGGGAAAGACACTGTTGACTGTGATTGCGGTGATAGAAATTATCGTGAGCGGAATTCGAATGATTATGGCAATTGGTGATGCTGAGGTAATTGAAAAGGAAAAGAAGGTTTTTATTTGGGTGGGAATCGGATTATTGTTATTGTCAATTAATGAGGTGGTGATTAACAAGGTTCTTTATATTCCGAAGGAAGGTAGTGAAGATGTTGAAAAAAATAAACGTTTGGAAATTGATACTGATCTGACGGAAGGAATCAATCAGTTTGTGGGGGTGATTCAATTTATTCTAATGTTTGTAGCTGTTTTTGCGGTGGTTTCTCTGATTTACGGCGGATTTTTGATGGTTATGAATTTTGGCGATGATGAGAGGGTTACTAAGGCAAAGGGAATTATTAGAGATGCGATCATTGGTATTATTGTGGCGATTTCTTCGTATGCGATAATTTCAACGATTATTTTGTAAAGATCTTTTGACTTAAAGAAAAAGCTTGTATTATACTTTGCTAGGATTTTCGGGGAACATCTTCCAGCTTTGCTAAAGCTACGGTGGATAGGCAGTTTGTTTCTCAATTACAGCATTTGTAAAATATAAACCGGGGAGTAGCTCAGTTGGTAGAGTACGCGGCTGGGGGTCGTGTGGTCGCAGGTTCAAGTCCTGTCTTCCCGACCAGAAAAATAAAGGTGTCATTCCAGCTAGCCTGGAATTTGTAAACTCAATGTTTTCTTTTTGCTTTAGTATTGCTAATTTATGTACTTTTGTAACCAAAAGTACCAAAAGATTTCCTCTGTTAAAAAAGTTAGGAAACAAAATAATTCATAGTCTAAAAATTCAAAACTCTCCCGCAAAGCGGGATCAAACAATTGAATTTTTTACGACTATTTCATTAATTGTTTAAACTAACTTTTTTAAATACCGGAAGGGGATTATTTATAAGATAAAAAACCACTAGCTTTGGCTAGTAGTTTAAATTAATCTATGAATTTTTATAGACTATTTCCCTTGTTCCTCAAGCATATTCTTAATTCTCATTGTTCCTGTAATCGCGCTACGTTCTGCTTCAGATAATTTCATGTAGATGAATTTAACTGTGTCGTTAAGATTTGGAATCAAAACGTGTTCTAGGGCGTTCACACGACGTCTTGTTTTTTCTAGTTCATCAGCGATGTTTTCAGCTGACTTTTCGATTTCAGCTAATTTGATCAATAATTCAAATACGTTTGAGAAAGAAACTAATGCTAAATCAAGCTCACCACTTGTTTCTGCGAAACCATAAGTTACAACTTCTCCTTCTTTGTTTAGTTTGAATTGAGGGATGTGGACAGACATTACGTTCTTTGTAGTCACTTCTAGATCCACTTTCGCTTTTGGAAACATCAATGCGTTTTCAAGCATTTCCGGATGCATCAAGCTGCTTGCTGATAAGAAGTTTTTGAAAGCTCCTCCAATTTCTTTTTCTACTTCTGTACGTACGGCTTTGGCTTCTTTAATCACTTCCATGAATTTTTGCATCAACCCGTCTTGTTTATCTTTAAGCAGTTTGTGTCCGCGAATCGCTGTCTTAACCTTTTTCTTAAGGTTAAGGAGATTCATACGAGTTGGATTAACATTTAAAATCGCCATTATATTGAGAGTTTAAATCTTAGTTAAAATTATTAAGCGTTTATTTCTCCTTCTGCTGTTTTTTCTGGCACTTTGTTCATTTGGTCAAGCAAAGGTTTTGGCAGAGCTGTTGTAATTCCCATTGTCCCTTCAAGCATTGCTTGTTTCATTTCGCTCGCAAGAGCTTGTAAATTTGCGGTACTAGACAATTGGTCTAATAAATCAGCCATCTCTTTTGAACCGTTTTCAGGAAGAGTTTCCTGAGAAGTCAGTTCTCCTAATTTTTCTTCAGTTATTGCCTTTCTTTGTTCTGGGTTCATATTCTTAATACAGTTAAAATCTAATAATTTAGTCTTTCATGTATTTTTCAATGTGGTCTTCTTTTACACGTTTTAATTCAGCTTTTGGTAGAATCTTAAACAATTCCCAACCTAAATCTAATGAATCTTCGATACTACGATCTTCGTCTTCAGCTTGTCTAATATATTTATCTTCAAATTCGTTTGCGAATGTCATGAACGCACGATCGTCATCACTCAAAGCAGCTTCACCTAGGATTACCGCTAATTCACGGATTTCCATACCACGAGCGTAAGCAGCATATAACTGAGCAAACACACCTTCATGGTCTTCACGAGTTGCTTTACGAGCTGTAGGAGCAAGACGAGAAAGTGAAGGTAATACGTCTGTTGGAGGGAAAATACCTTTACGGTGGTTTTCACGAGACATTACGATCTGTCCTTCTGTAATATATCCAGTAAGATCTGGAATCGGGTGAGTAATATCATCTTCCGGCATTGTTAAAATAGGAATCTGAGTTACTGAACCTTGTTTTCCTTTTACACGACCAGCTCTTTCATAAAGAGTCGCAAGGTCTGTATATAAGTAACCTGGATAACCACGACGCCCTGGTACCTCTTTACGAGCGGCTGATACCTCACGTAGGGCTTCGGCGTAGTTTGTAAGATCTGTAAGAACTACAAGTACGTGTAGACCTTTTTCGTAAGCTAAGTATTCAGCAACTGTTAAGGCAATACGTGGAGTCGAAATTCTTTCAATTACAGGGTCAGCAGCTGTATTTAAGAAAAGTACAGCGTTTTCCAGAGCACCTGTTTTTTCAAATTCTGATTGGAAGTAAGCAGCTTCTTCAAATGTTACCCCCATCGCACCAAACACTACCGCAAATTGTGAACCATCACTTACTTTAGCGTTACGAGCAATCATCGCTGCTAGTTTGTTATGAGGAAGACCAGCTCCCGAGAAGATCGGAAGTTTTTGTCCTCTCACCAATGTATTTAGACAATCAATTGTAGACACCCCAGTTTGAATGAAGTCATTTGGGAAGTCACGTGAGTATGGGTTAATTGGAGCACCCATGATATCAACTCTTTCCTCCGGAATGATTTCTGCACCGTTATCAAGTGGCAGACCTGCTCCATTAAATACTCTACCAAGCATGTCTTTAGAAACACCAATTTTCATTGTGTCTCCAAGGAATTTAGCTTTAGTACCTTCTGTACTTACACCTTGGGTGTTTTCGAACATCTGTACGAGAGCACGACCTTCGGCAGCTTCTAAAACTTTTCCAAGTCTTACTTTGCTTTCTCCAGGCATGCGAACCTCAACAAGTTCTTCGTATTTAACGTTTTCGACACCTTCTACGATAACCAGAGGACCCGCGATGGAGGTGACTGTCTTGTATTCTTTTTGCATGAGATTAATTAGATTAATTACTAAGTTAAGGAATGGTTATAATTAATTTTTCAATTTAGCGATTGCTGTTTTCACTTCTTCAATTAAAGCTTCGTAAGCTTCCCAATCTCCGTCTTCGATTTGTCCACATTTCACAACTTTTTCCATTACTGGTAGTTGAGTTAATGTGTTGAATTCAAATTCTTCTTGTTCTACAACGTCTCTTGCTTCGTAGTAAACTGTCATGATTGCTTTAATCATGTAGTATTGTTTCTTTAATGATGTATAAGCATCATCAGCATCAAAAGCATTTTGGAATAAGAAATCTTCACGGATTGATTTTGCAGTGCTCAATACTAGTTTTTCTTTGTTTGAAAGCGCATCCATACCAACTAGTTTTACGATTTCTTCTAGTTTTGATTCTTGTTGAAGGATATCCATCGCATCTTCTGCTGTTTGGTTATAATCTTCAGCAACTTCTTTTCCTCTGTATCCGATCACGTTATCTGCATATAGAGAGTAAGAAGATAACCAAGAGATCGCAGGGAAGTGACGACGTCTCGCTAGAGTAGCGTCTAATCCCCAGAATACCTTGGTCACGCGAAGTGTGTTCTGAGTTACTGGTTCAGATAAGTCTCCACCTGGAGGAGATACCGCTCCGATTACTGTAAGACTACCTGCACGATCATCAGATCCTAAACATTCAACGATACCAGCTCTTTCATAGAACTCAGCTGTACGAGAACCTAAATAAGCTGGATAACCTTCTTCACCCGGCATTTCTTCAAGACGACCAGACATTTCACGAAGAGCTTCCGCCCAACGAGATGTTGAATCGGCCATAAGCGCTACATTGTATCCCATATCACGGAAATACTCAGCGATTGTAATACCTGTATAAACAGACGCTTCACGAGCCGCTACCGGCATGTTTGAAGTGTTTGCAATTAATATTGTACGTTGCATCAGAGGTTCACCTGTATTTGGATCTTCTAAATGAGGGAATTCTTGAAGTACTTCTGTCATTTCGTTACCACGTTCTCCACATCCGATATATACAATGATTTGAGCATCACAGTATTTCGCAAGACCTTGCTGCGTGACTGTTTTACCAGCTCCGAAGGGCCCTGGGATACATGCGGCACCACCTTTTACAAGTGGGAAGAATGTATCAAGGATTCGAGTACCTGAGATAAGTGGAGTTTTTGGTACTTTCTTATTTTGAATTGGACGAGCAACACGGATTGGCCATTTTTGAAGCATTGCTACTTCGTGAACTTTTCCGTCAGCGTCTTCGATTACTGCAATAACGTCTTCTACTCTTTTTGAACCACTTTCAATTTGTTTGATGTTACCATTTAAGGCTGGTGGTACCATGATTTTATGACTAATCAATTTTGTTTCTTGAACTTCACCAATCACATCACCTTCTTGAACATGGTCTCCAACTTTTACAGATGGAACAAAATCCCATTTCTTTTCACGATCAATACCTGGTACTTGGATACCACGCGTAATGAAAGCACCTGCTTCTTGTTCAATTAATTCAAGAGGTCTTTGGATACCATCATAAATAGAAGTAAGTAGACCAGGAGCAAGTTCTACAGACATAGTTTGTCCGGTTAGGAAAACCGGTTCACCAGGCCCGATACCTGCAGTTTCTTCATAAACCTGGATTGAAGCTTCGTCACCGTTTAGCTCGATGATTTCACCCATAAGATTTTCATTTGAAACCTGTACTACCTCGTACATTTTCGCATCTTTCATCCCATTCGCTACTACGAGGGGTCCTGACACTTTAATAATGGTTCCTTGCTTTTTTTCAGACATAAAATGAATTATTAGAAGGTTAGAATATTAATTAAATTATTAAAATTATCCCATGATATCAGATCCAACAGCTTGCTCTACGACTCTTCTTAGCTTAGTAAGTCCAAATCCTGTTGTACCTTGGTGACTTGGGATTGGAATAATCGCGGGCAAAGCTCCTATTGAAAGTTTTTTGTAATCATCTCTTGAAATATTTTCAGCCAAATCTTCTGTGATGAAAACGATTGCAAATTTTGGTGTTTCTGTTTCTGCTCCGTCAATAACTTGTTTTGTTTTTTTCAATTCAAATAGTTTTTCAGTTGCTTCTTGAGAATCTTTTGCAGCAACAGTTTCTACACCGAGTGCGCGGAATCCTAAGATTGCTTCTCTTGAACCAATGATTGCAATTGAATAATTCATAATTCTAAAATCTTTTATTGATAAAGTTTTCTAACTTTTTTTCTAATCTCAACTGGAGCAATATTGTTGAGTTTGTTAACCATAATTGTACGGATAACTTGTGCATTGTTTTCTTTAATCCAGAAGAATGCGAAAAGTGGCTCAATCCCCAGTGAGATATAACGAGCTTCTTTTAATTGGTCAACAAGCATACTGTCAGCTGCTTTTTCTAATTCTAAAAATGAGGTTGTTTCTTTGTATCCTTTAATTCCTAAATCAATGATGTTTCCATATTTGGTCGCTTGCATTTTTTCACCAAATTCCTCCATTGAACCTGTGAACATATTTAAGGCGAGTCCTCCATCTTTGATAAATAATTCAGCAAATAAACTTTCTTCATCAAGAGCTAGACAACGTAAATATGTGCGGATATTTGCCACATCGATTGCCATTGCTTGATGAGTTGATAAGAACTCACTCTGCAATCCATTAATTAATTCTTGAACTGCTTCGAAATAAGCTTTATCAAAAGTCACATCAATTAATGTAGGATCTTCTTCTTTTTCAAAAATTGCAGAAGCAGTTTTAATTGCTTCAACTAGTTTTTCCTCAACTGAATCTAAAAACACAGAAGGGGAGTTAAGTAAATTTTCAAGATCAGCATATTCATATTTACCGTAAGGCATGAGCATATGTTCTACATCTTGAAGTCCTTTTTCTTGAATTTGTGCCTTTAGTAGAACTTTTAAGTTATGAAAATCATAACGCAACCAAAGTATGTCTAAAATTTCAGGTTTTGGTGTGTTCTGATCTAAAACATCTTTTACTTCTTTAAGTCCTGCATTAATGACAACTTGGAAATCTTCGATATTCTCGATATCTCCCAGAAATTCAGCATAATCTAAATCATTGAGTACTCGGTAAGCCTCTTGTGCGTTTTTTGCTTCAATCATACGTTCTACATCTCCTGAATTAAGCATGCGTGATTCCATCGCACGAACGATAGTGACAACATAAGCATACTTTGTTTTATCGGTAATCTTCATCTAGAATATTTAAATTATGTAAGTGTTGTTTTTAGTAGTAATTGAGAAGCTGTTAGCTGTGAGCCATTGGCTTTTAGGTTTTTTGAGAGGACATTGCCATTGTGTCATACTGAGCTTGTCGAAGTGTGGCACTTTTCCAAGTTGATGTTGGCGCCCTTTGACTAGGCTCAGGGTGACACTTTTTTATATTTTTATTTTCAACTTTTTTTATTACTTCAACGTTTCAAACCCTCTGTCTCTCCCTTTACAAGGGAGACTAGTCCCCGACATTTCTTTGTCAGTTTTTAATTCAATTAATTACTATTTTCTATTTAATGCTTTATCCCCCCAGAAAATGTCGGGGACGCTTTTTTGTAAGAGCTAGCGGCTAACAGCTAAAGGCTAATGGCTGCTTTAGAATAAAGCCTTCGAGATTTCTAGTTCAATTTCTTTTCTTAATTCGCTTTTGATAATAGATTCAATAGAGTTATCAATCTCCATTGTGTCAGATACTAGGACAAATCCACCTTTGATTTCCAAACTAGCTCCTTGTTTGTAAGCCATTTTGGCTTTTTTCATAGCAGCAATTGTTTGGTTTTCTTTGCCTTTTGCAGGTTGGAAAACTGCTCCTTCCACTTTTCCTGATTTTTCAAACAATGCCGCAATGATTGCTTCGTATTCAGCGTCAGGTAGATTTACAATATTATCAATAACTTTATCTAAGGTTGCTTCAATTGCGTCCTGTTTTGTTTGTAAAACCATATTACGACTTTGCATTGAGCCGAGTGTTTTTACTTTTTTAAGCATGGAGTTTTTTTTCTCTTCGGTATTTTTTTCAATTTCAAGCTGTCGGTCTGCAATTTTTTGCTCATTTTCACTTTCCATTTTTTCAATTCTGTCCGCAGTTTCTGCTTCAATTTTAACAACTTCTTTTTTTGCTTCATCTAGGATTTTTGCAACAAGATCTGAAAGAGCCATAGTGTTAGAGTTTAGATTTTAGAACTTAGAGTTTAGTTGGAATTCAGTCCCCATAGGAGAAGGGGGATACAGGGGGTGTTTGACGTACTTATGTTTCACCAAACCTTTCTGCTTACTTTTATTTTCACGTTTTTAATTTCTTCAACGCTTACAAACCCTGTCCCTATCGGGACGCTTTTTTATTACTTCCAAACTAACCCCAGACCCGATCCCGAGTACTCGGGACGGGGCTGAATTAATTCAGAATGATTAAGCAATTGCTGCTGTAAATACTCCTTTTAAGTTATTCAATAAGATGAATGTTGATAAGAAACCTAAGATCGCAAATGTTTCTACTACGGCAGCAAGTACCATTGCTTTACCGAAAACAGATTCGTTGCGAGCTAATGCTTGCATACCAGAAGTTGCAACTCTACCTTGGTAAATACCAGAGAAAAGAGCTGTAAGAGCTAATGGCATAGCTGCGAACATAATTTCCAACCCGGATTGAGTTGTAATTTGAGCAGAAATTTCTGGATTTTGAAGGAAGAAGTTATAGATCAAGAATGCTCCCATAAGACCGTAAATACCCTGTGAACCAGGTAATGCTTCAAGTACAAGCGCTTTACCGAATGAATCTGGTTTTTCAGCTGTTAAAGCTGCACCGGCTTGACCAGTGATACCTACACCAATTGTAGATCCGATTCCTCCAAGAGCAGCAGCCAAAAATGCACCGGCAACAGCTAAAGCAGGTCCCCAGTTAGCAACAGCTTCTTGTACAACTTGTGCTACTTCTGCAGTGTTTTCCATAAGATTGTTGAGATAAAAAAATAAAAAATGTTTTTTTAGCTATTAGCTTTTAGCCTTTAGCTGCTAGCTTTTTAATCTGTCATTCTGACCCCGCTCCCTTTGAGTTAATTTGTGCGGGGGAAGAATCTCTGGTAGTTCGTGGCGGAGATCCTTTGTCGTTTCTCTCCTCAGGATGACATACTTTTTTTGCTAATGGCTAACGGCTAAGAGCTAACGGCTGTTTAAAATTGATTAAATAATTATTAAATTGTACTTTACTTTGAACTTTTAACTTTGTACTTTTCACTTCAACGTGGACAACACCCCCTAGCCCCCTCAAGGGGGATTTTGCTACTTTCTATTCAGCGCCACATACTTCATTTCCTTCTTAAATGGTTTAAATATTTTACCACCACCAATGAAGAATTTTCCAAAGAATTCTACGAATTGTAATCTCGCAGAGTGGATAAATGCTCCCATGACACTTAGTGCAATATTTAAGGTGTGTCCGATTGCGATGATGAAAATCATTACCGGAATAGCAGCATAAATTGGTAGTAATTCAAACATTGTTAATGCGATGGAATTAAACACAAGTGCGATAATCCCTGTCGCAAGACCAAGTGCGAATAAACGCGAGTAAGAAAGTACGTTACTAAAGATTCCAATCATTTCTTGTAAGAACATAATAGCTCCAATGATTGGTCTTAAGATAATGTTCTTGTTGCCATAACCACTTCCCCAAACAACAAATAGCGTTGTTGCCAGAAGTACATTTTTAATAATCTCTGCTTGTGTTCCCAGTACTATATCTGCGGCAGCAAGAGAGTATAAAATAAGCATAAGAATCAAGAAATTGTAACTAAAGCTGGTTTGAATAGCTTGAGATTTATTTGTTTTCCATTGCTGGAGACCATTTAAAAATGTTCCAAACCAAAGTTGAATCAATCCAAGTCCATATGCAAATGCCATTACTGCATTTAGGTTGTTGATTGGATCAAAGATTTGATATTTGAAACGAGTTCCTTCTGCATTAACCATCCAAGCCGGAGCTTGATCAACTGTCATGCCAAGGTATCCTCCGAAGAGAACTCCCATGACAACGGTTGCCCAACCGCCATACATAAGTAGTCTGAGCAACTTTTCCATTCCATCATCAAACTTGACCGCACGTAAAAGGATGAATAATCCAATCCCGAGAGTTAGTCCATATCCTACGTCTGTTAAACAGAAGCCAAAGAAAACAATGAAGAACGGAGTTAGGTATGGAGTGGGATCTGCTTCATTTGAGGCAGGTAAACCAAATAACGCCATTAAGCTTTCAAATGGTTTGATCATTTTCTTATTTTCAAGCTCTACAGGGACTTTGTCTTCTTCTGTGATTTCTAATTCTTCAACAGTGATACTTTTTGAAACTTTTGCTAATGCTTTTTCAAGTTTAGGCAGTTTTGCTTTCGGTACAAATCCAGTAATGCTCACAGTGGAATCTGTATACCCAAATTGAGTTTTAGCCTCTTCTTTTCCAATTACCCAATTTAAATAGTCATAAATAACTTTTAAGTCAGGCACGTTTTTTGCAATTTTTTTACGTTCTCTTTCTAGGATTTCAAGCTTTTGTAGGGTATCTTTTTCTTCTTCTTGCAAGTTTTGTGTCACTTCTGATGGAGTACCCTTTCTGAGGTTTGGTAAAAATTCACTATATCCATATTTTTGTAAAATACTTTCTGCCGTTGCGCTATTTTCTTTTTCAACTAAAAGGTAAAAACGCGTTTGGTTCACACCTTTTTCTATAATTTTTATTTCTGAAAGGTTGATCTTCTCTTTAATTTCAGTGAAACATTCTGTGCTGCTTTTTAAGTCAATTGATCCTACAAGCAGCTTGGTTTTCTTTGTTTCACGAGAAAGGCTGAGGTCTAATTGTAGTCTTTGCCACGGATCTAGCTCTGCCAATTCTGTAATGATGTCGTTTAGTTTGACTTTATATCGATTTAATTCTTCTTCCAGATTTTTACATTTTTCAATGATGTCTTGGTAGAAAAAATTCTTTCTTATATTGTGAACGTCTTTTAGGGACTTAACTTTTACTTTTTTACCCAAAACCATGCCTTCAAGCCCTGCATTGGCGGGGGCATACTTGTCAAGGAAGTTTAAGGCAAATTCGACCTCAGCGATTTTGAGGCTAATCTTTCCATGTTCTTCAGTATCAA